>CANJEF010000239.1 GCA_947472965.1 Sphingobacteriales bacterium | reverse complement strand
CCTGGTTATCCATACCGTCTACGATTTGAGTGAAACGTGTATTACCACTTCCATTAAAACCACGGGTTGTAACTGTTTTAAAAGTTAAACTAGAAGCCACCATATCAACCCCTTTCAGATTTGAAATCATGTCAAAATAATCTGCAGCGGGTAGGTTCCTAATCGCTGTGTTGCTCAATCTTTCAACTGAAACAGGAGATTCAAGAATCCGTTGTGGTGTTTTTGTTGCAGAAACTACAACCTCTTCACCTAAAGTTGAACGTGGTTGAAGTGAAACATCCACATTTTCAGCTGCTGAGGTTAAGGTAACTTCCTTGAAATCATATCCAGTTGAAGAAAAAAGTAGAATAACTGGAAATTTTGTTGATGCAGGGAGTGATATTTTGAAGTTGCCATTGGGATCTGTAAAGGTTCCCTGGGTAGAATTTTTCACAGAAACGGAAATGGAAGCCAATGACTCTCCCTCTGTTGCACCTTTCACATGTCCTGTTACCGTAACTTTTTGTGCTAATACAATAGCTGGCAGTGTCATTAAAAAGAACACTGCACAGTAAGCTAATCTTTTCATAAGCGAATATTTTGGTCAAATTTGATCCAAATTAGCCATTGTTACATTCATAAAAAAATTTCTAGATTAAAAAATGCTTTTATAGCCCTTCAAAACTTGGAAGTATCATTAAGCAGGGGTATTTTAGTCCGATGAATCATTTTAATTTTCCAGGTCAAACCTCATTTTATTCAGGTAAAGTCAGGGATGTTTACACCATTAATGAAAAACACCTTGTGATGCTGGCAAGTGACCGTATTTCAGCATTTGATGTGATTCTAACAAGGGAAATACCCTTCAAAGGGCAGGTTTTGAACCAAATTGCAGCATACATGCTTGATCAGACTAAAACGATATGTCCGAATTGGCTTATAGAGGTTCCTGCCCCCAATGTTTCTATTGGCTACAAATGCGAACCATTTAAAATAGAAATGGTTGTTAGAGGAAATTTAGTGGGTCATGCATGGAGAACGTATAACGAAGGGAAAAGGCTGTTGTGCGGTCAATTGCTTCCAGAGGGACTAAAAGAAAACGATTTTTTCCCGAAACCGATTATCACCCCCTCTACAAAGGCTTCGGCAGGTCATGATGAAGATATCAGTGAAAAAGAAATTATTGCTCAGGGATTGGCAACAGAGGAGGATTGGGAGTTATTAAAATCTTATACTTTAGAACTGTTTGAAGTAGGAAAAAAAATTGCAAGTAACAGAGGCTTAATCCTGGCAGATACAAAGTACGAATTTGGAAAATTAAATGGAGAGATAATGCTGATGGATGAGATTCATACACCCGATTCATCCAGGTACTTTTATGCTGATGGTTTTGAAGAAAGGCTTTCAAAAGGAGAAAGACAACTTCAGCTAAGCAAGGAGTTCGTGAGGGAGTGGCTAATAAAAAATGACTTTATGGGAAAAGAAGGACAAACCATCCCAACAATGGATGATGCCTGGGTCAAAACCATTTCAGATAGGTATATCGAACTATACGAAAAACTAATTGGCGAAGATTTCAAGCCAGAAAAACTATCTAATGAAGAAACGGAAAGAAGAATTTTGAATTCTTTGGAAAAATTATAGGCAGTTCATTTTTTATTTTTTTCTTTAATCAGTTCCGTGTTTTTTTTGGACTTGTTGAAGACATTTCTACCCTTATCAATCCCTTTACGCAGGGTCTTTTGTGAATCAAGATCCATTGAGGTGATGCTTTTACATTCTTCGCTACATGTACCATTGAACATTTCATTACACGCTGTGCATTGAAGAAAAAGCATGTGACATCCGCTGTTTAAGCAGTTTACATGGGTGTCACAAGGTTTTCCGCATTGATGACAATTTGAGATAATATCTTCGGTGATCCTCTCTCCTAGCCTTTCATCAAAAACAAAATTTTTTCCAATAAAATGATTTTCAATGTTTAAATCTTTTACTTGATTGATATAATTTATTATACCACCTTCAAGATGAAATACATTTTTGAAACCATTGTGAAGCATCCATGAACTTGCTTTTTCACATCTGATACCTCCAGTACAATACATGATTATATTTTGATCTTTTTTTTGATTAAACATCTCCACGGCCATTGGTAGTTGTTCCCTGAATGTATCACTTGGTATTTCCTGCGCAGTTTTGAAACGACCAACTTCGTATTCATAGTGATTTCTCATGTCAATTACCAAGGTGTTAGGATCCTTTACCATGGTATTAAATTCACTTGCGTTCACATAATTTCCACGGTTACTCATTGAGAAATTTGGATCTTCAATGCCATCAGCTACTATTTTTTTACGAACCTTGATATCAAGAACATAAAAAGCATTTTTACTTTCCTCAATTGCCTTATTCAAACGAAGATTGTTCAAAGATGGCTCAGCGTAAATAAATTTCTTAAGCGATTCATAATGATCAACTGGACAAGAAACTTGCGCATTAATACCTTCGTTTGCAATATAGATGCGACCCTTGACACCCAGAGAATCAAGTATACTATACCAATGGTTTCTGAGTGAAACCGGATCAATTATTTCAAAATAACAGTAAAATGACAACGTATTTCTTAGGAGAGTTTCGCTTGCTGCTTTTTCCTTGAGTTCTTTTCTAGATACCCGATTGTGTAATGTTGCCATAAAAATTTTAATTCCTTTTTAAAATTGGGAAACCCGTTTGCAGGACGGGCAAAATTCCTTAAACACTGTAAAGGTAATTAAGAAGGCACATTAGTTAAACGGAAACTTTCTATTTAACAATCATTACTTGCGAAGCAAGATGGAGAATGACCGTGCAGTTACCGCAGAAATTCCAGCCACCAAGCCACCAATCAATCCAGTAAACAAGATGAGGAGCATGGGGTCATCTTTTTTCAGCACCAACATGGAAATTCGATGTGCGAGAATATGGTCGTTTTGTATACTTATATAGGTTGATAAAGCTCCCCAAAAAACAAAAACAGCAATGAAGCCTGACAAAAATGAAAAATATCTCTTTTGGGGTATCAACAAGGAAGGAATGAAACCCGCAATTGAAATTGACCACCAGGGCAAGACTAATCCCATTGAAAAAGCAAGTAATCCTGTTGCAATGATTGAAACTATAAATTTCTTCATGTGTCTTTAAGCTTTAATTTGAATTGAAACTCATTTTCCATTTCACTTGTTTACTATTAACATCGCTGTCATTCATCACCCATAGTTTGTAATATTCACCTTTGGTCCATTTATCTACAAAGTTATCATAGTAGATACTTCCAGGGTTACCGTGTTGACCTCCAGGATAGATACCATATGCATTTGTTGGTGATGTCATTTCAATAACCATTCTCCAACTCGGTCCATGATCGTGTTGGCTCGCATTGATTATGCCATGTCCACCCCCATTCATTAAACCAGTTCTTGCAAAGGGCATGGCATTCGTTTTCAATAAATGATAAACGGTGGTATTTTTGTATTTAGCCCATGCGAGTCTTTCCTCTTTTTCAATTGAAGCAAGATAAACGCTGGCCTTCTTTAAGGCTGAAGTAACCTGCAAGGTTAATGTTTCAATT
>CANJEF010000238.1 GCA_947472965.1 Sphingobacteriales bacterium | reverse complement strand
GCCTTAATCATTAAAATAGCATTGTTGGTGTCATTCCCAAAAGGTGGCTTTTCCCACCAAAGTGAATCAATTTTTCTGGTTATTTCAGGAATAGTTGTAACAGAAGTATACGTTTCATTACCCACTTTTACAGTGAGGCTATACTTTCCTTTTATCGCTCCTAACAGTGTTTTAGTTGAATAAAAATACAAGATTGATTTATTGTCTTTTTTTATGGAATCCTCAATCAATGTGAAATCACGGTTACCATTGCTGACAACAACAGTTGCATTATGAACGAAAGAAGATGAAATGATTTCTGAATTAATCTGTTTGAAATAACTCAAACTTTTTGACAATATTACAATGGGTGGAGTTCCATTTTCAATAGTAGCCTCTATTACCAACTGTGGCTCGCTTTTCTCAAGTGGTAGGTCAATTTCTTTTTCACAAGAAACCAGGAGAAATACTGCCAAAAGAATAATTATAATTCTCATATTATCACAACAAATTCAAGACATAGAAGTTCAAAAAAAAGCCCCGCAATTTGCAGGGCTTTAAATAAGTATTTACTAACCTAAATATGCTTTAAGGGCGCCGCTGTATCTAGCCTTTTGCAAACGCTTAATGGCCCTTTCTTTAATTTGACGAATACGTTCTTTGGTAAGGTCATATTTCTGTCCAATCTGTTCAATCGTAACCCCATTCTCACCATCCAAACCGAAATATGCATTCACAATTTCAGCTTCACGTGGACTCAATGATTTCAACACGCGCTTGATTTCTGCACGAAGTGAATCTTTCATTACATCATCATCTGTATCATCACCACCTTGCAATAAGTCGCCCATTGCTACATCTTCAGCTTCGTGTACAGGAGCATCCAATGAAGTATGTCTTGTATTACTCTGGAAGATATTGTTGATTTCGGTTTCACTCATTTCAAGTATCTCAGCCAATTCTTCAGTTGAAGGCTCGCGCTCGTGTTCCTGCTCAAAAGCCATATAAGCCTTGTTCGCTTTATTATACGTGCCAATTTTATTTTGTGGAAGGCGAACGAGTCTTCCCTGTTCTGCCAATGCTTGTAAAATAGACTGACGAATCCACCACACTGCATATGAGATAAATTTGAAACCCTTTGTTTCATCAAATCGCTGTGCGGCCTTTATCAATCCTAAGTTTCCCTCGTTGATAAGATCACTTAGAGAGAGCCCTTGGTGTTGATATTGCTTTGCAACGGATACTACGAAACGTAGGTTGGCTTGAACCAATTTATCCAACGAACGCTGGTCATTCATTTTGATACGTTGCGCGAGCGTGGTCTCTTCCTCAGGACTAATCATTGAAATTTTAGAAATCTCCTGAAGGTATTTCTCTACCGCTTGAGAATCGCGGTTGGTAATCTGTGTAGCTATTTTTAATTGCCTCATGGTATAATTTGTCTCTTCTTTTCTTAGTATTAAGTGATGCCTTGGAGCACGCTGTCTTGATAAAGCTCATACGACAGAAAATGGCTGAGTGCAAAATTAAAATTCATTTTCCACAATTCGCTCATAAACTTAAAAAAGCTTGATTTTATTTGATTTTTATCTCAAAAAGTTCCTAAAATGTTAACAAAATAGCCAAAGCTGATTGATTTCAGGTGCAGGACTTGAATCAAAAAAGTTTAATATTAAAACATCATATCCATTAATTTCGCTGCATGAACATCGACCTTCGATCAGATACCGTTACCAAACCATCACCAGGAATGCTTGATGCAATGTCAGCTGCCCCTTTGGGTGATGATGTTTTTGGAGAAGACCCCTCAATCAATGAGCTTGAAAATTATGCTGCAACCTTGTTTGGCATGGAAAAGGCCTTGTTTTGTCCCAGTGGCACCATGACCAACCAAATTGCCATAAAATGCCATACCCAACCCGGAGATGAGGTTATTTGTGATGAATTATCACACGTTTATCAATATGAAGGAGGTGGAATAGCTTTTAATTCAGGATGTTCAGTGAAATTGCTTCATGGTGATCGTGGAAGAATCACCGCAGAAATGGTTCTTGCATCCATTCAACCCGATGATGTTCATAAACCCATTTCAAGTCTTGTTGTTTTAGAGAATACGGGTAACAGAGGCGGAGGAAGTTGTTATGAGTTCAAACACATTGAGGAAATGTCGACGGTATGTAAAGAGAATGGACTAGCATTCCATATTGATGGGGCCAGGCTTTTTAATGCCCTGGTGGCAAAGGCAGAAGACCCTTTACAGTACGGAAAGGCATTTGATACCATTTCAATTTGCCTCAGCAAAGGCCTCGGCGCTCCAGTTGGAAGTCTTTTGTTGGGAGATGCACAATTCATCAAAAAAGCGAAAAGAATCAGAAAGGTATTTGGTGGAGGCATGCGGCAGGCAGGAAGTTTGGCAGCAGCTGGAATTTTTGCACTAAAATATAATATCGAACGCTTGAATGAAGACCATCTTCGTGCGAAAGAAATTGAAAGTGCACTTTCAAGTAAATCTTTCATAAAGGAGATTCTACCGGTAGAAACAAATATCGTGATCGCAGAATGCGTTCCCGGCTTCAATATGAATGACTTCATTTTCAAAATGAAGGAAATGGGAATCTTGTTTTTTGCCATTGCACCAAACAGATTCAGAATGGTTACACATCTGGATATCACCCCCATCATGCAGGAAAAACTACTTGAAACAATCAATAAAATCAATTAATGTCATTCCCCTCAATCAATCCAACTAAAACCAGTGCCTGGAATAAACTATCAGCTCATGCAAGTGAAATGAAATCTGTTAAAATGAGGGACCTATTTGCTTCTGACACCTCAAGATTTTCGAATTTTTCCCAAGTTCAAGGTAACTTACTCTTCGACTATTCTAAAAATATCCTGAAGAAAGAAACGATGGAGCTTCTGCTTGAATTGGCAGAAGAATGTAAAATGAAGGAGGCAATTGAGGCCATGTTCAACGGCGAAAAAATAAATCAAACAGAAAACAGGGCTGTTCTTCATACTGCTTTAAGAAATTTTTCCAATAAACCAGTTTATTTTGAAGGAACTGATGTTATGCCCGGTGTCAAGAAAGTGCTAAACCAAATGAAAGCACTTTGTGAAAAAATTCATTCCGGTGAATGGAAAGGGTATACTGGAAAACCCATAAAAACCATTGTCAATATTGGGATTGGCGGCAGTGATCTTGGACCGGTAATGGTTACTGAAGCATTAAAACCATATTGGATTGAGGGAATACAAATCCATTATGTTTCAAATGTTGATGGCACACATATAGCTGAATGTCTGAAGCTTATAGAGGCTGACTCAACCATTTTTTTAGTTGCCTCGAAGACCTTTACCACCCAGGAAACAATGACAAATGCCCATACTGCCCGGGATTGGTTTCTTCAACAAGCTAAAGATCCTTCACATGTAGCCAAGCACTTTATAGCATTGTCAACCAACGAAAAAGCAGTAACCGAATTCGGCATTTCCAGTGAAAATATGTTTGGGTTTTGGGATTGGGTTGGAGGTAGATATAGCTTGTGGAGTGCAATTGGTTTGTCTATCGCACTTACCATTGGTTTTGATAATTTTGAACAGCTGCTTAAAG
>CANJEF010000237.1 GCA_947472965.1 Sphingobacteriales bacterium | reverse complement strand
GATCTACCGGGACAATCCGCATGGCTTGACTGGGCTATTTTGATAGAGGGGGAAGCCGCTTTTGAATTGCACCAGCTTTGTAATTTCTTCTACGCAAAAAAAGAAAAAGATAAAATCAATTTGAATGAAAAAGAGTTGATGAATCAACTAGATCCAAGCTTGAATAGTCCAGTTAGAATCAGACAGAATGATTGGGTGATGAATAAAAGTGAAATTTCCGCAAGCTACATGAAAATGTTGCGAAATGCAGAACACAGTGTCATCATGATGTCTAGCTATTTTATTCCTGGTAATTTCTTTAAAAAAAATATCATCAAGGCATTGAACCGAGGTGTCAATATCAAAGTAATTGTAGCGGGTTCATCTGACATAGGTATTTCAAAATATGCTGAAAAATATTTATATCGTTGGGCAATCCGGCATGGACTTGAACTCTATGAATACAAGCACAATATTCTACATGGTAAAATAGCTGTTGCAGATGGCAATTTTGTTACCATCGGATCTTATAATATCAATGATATAAGTGCAATAGCGTCGATTGAATTGAATTTAGATTTGGAAGAAGTCAGCTTCGCAGCCTCTTCAGAAAAAACTTTGAAAGAGATTATTGAAAAAGATTGTGAAAGGGTAAAGCCAATTCATGTGTTTAAAAACTATACAGTAATAGAACGCTTATTACAATGGATCTCATATGAAATCTTTAGGCTGGTATTTACAATATTTACCTTTTACTTTAAAAGAAGTAGGAAAAGAAAAACCGAGTAGTTCCCTTTATTAATTTAGCATTCCACATGCCCGATATTAAATAGCCGATATTGGCAACATATGACAAAGGTCATATAGGAAAGCAACAATAGTCAGTGACCAATCTAATACATAATAATACTTTTAGTCAAAATACTTTATGAGAGGCAATCTAAACACAAATCAAATTAACAATCTTCTTTCGAGCCAGGCTATTGGAAGGCTCGCTTGTTGCGACGAAAGATTTCCATATATCGTACCCATGACTTATACATATGATGGGAAGCATATATTTGGGCAAACCAATGAGGGGAAAAAACTGGATATCTTGAGAAAGAATCCAAATATTGCCTTTCAGGTTGATTCGTACCTGGACTTATTTAATTGGCAAAGCGTAATTATTTATGGGCAATTTGAAGAAATAGTAGAAAATGAAAATGAATATGCTAAAGAAATACTTGAAAAAAGGCTGATGCCGTTGATGACTAGTTCCTGTGTACATAATCATGAGCATTCAGTATCATATGCATATGCAGATGAAGTAAATGAGGACATGGGGTCAAAAACAATCATGTTCAAAATAACAATCAATGAAAAAACCGGAAGGTTTGAACGACAATAACTCTAATTTGAATGAAGTTTCTAGATAGAAATGAAGCGGGTAGTCTTCTGGCCCAAGAATTGATAAAGAAAGAAATAAAGAATCCTGTTGTAGTAGCAATACCCAGAGGTGGTATTCCAGTTTCTGCCCCTATAGCATTTGCTCTTGATGCTCCACTGAGGTTATCGATGACCAGAAAAATAGGCCACCCCTATTATGAAGAATTTGCTATTGGCGCTGTTAGTCTAGATAAATTTTTAGTATCTCAACAACAAGTAGAAAAAAAATACATCGAAGAGGCAATAGAAAAGGAAAGACGAAGAATCAGGGAAATGATAAGAATATTTGATCATGAAATAAAAGAAGAAGATATAAAGGGGAAAACAGTACTATTAGTTGACGATGGGATTGCAACAGGGAAAACAGTACAATTGGCAGCTGAAGAAATTAAGCAAATGAACCCATTAAAAATATTGGTATGCGTTCCAGTATGCTCAATCCCTGCATTCGGAATTCTAGAAAAGGAAGTTGATGAAATCATTGCTTTAAGAATACCTTCATCATTCTCAGGTATTGGCGCATATTATCACAATTTCAACCAATTAACAGATAATGAGGTGATTGGTATACTACGTAAACAAAAAAACACAGTCCCCCAAGAAAATATATCATAGATAAAGGTATGTTATGCTAGATGATAAAATGCAATTTCCAGACCAAGAAATAAAGAGTGAAAATATCATTCCAATTTACTTATTTTTATAAAGCCCCAGTCAACAAATTATATAGTTAAAGTGTTGAAAGAAATTATATGCAATACAAGAGATTAAATAACATGACCGGAATGGATAATGTTCTCAATAAGAGGATTGCATCTTTATTTCTTAATGAATTTGAGTTATTTAGAAATATATTGGCAGCACTTCCCAATCATATTAATGCCGATATCATAAAATTCAATATACACAAAATAAGACCTAGCTTGATCATTTTTGAGTTAGATGCTCTACTTGAAAAGTATGAATCACTTGCAAATAGAAAAAAAGAAGGGGAATTGTTAAGTGAAGAAGACAAGGCCTTTATTGAAATAACCCAAGAGACAGATAGTAAAATCAATCTCATAAGGGAGTTCACCCAGTCAATTTGAAATTTTATTCTTTGTGGTTATTACCATAATACTTGTGAAAAGCCTCTACCCGATTATTTACATGTAATTTTTTGTAAATATGGTAAACATGTTTTCGAACAGTTTCCTGAGAAATATCAAGTAATGATGCTATTTCCTTGTAAAGTTGGCCTCTAACCAGGTGTTCCAATATTTCTGTCTCACGCTGGGTCAAAACCTCTATTTCCGAATTATTCGAAGGAGCAGGATACCTGAAGCTTGCCACAACCTTGCTTGCAATTTCACTCGACATAGGCGCACCTCCCTTGTATGCATCCTTGATTGCTGAAATAATTTCACTCGGATTTCCTTTTTTCAAAATATATCCACATGCACCTGCTCTTAATGCCTCAAATATTTTCTCGTTATCTGCATAAATTGTACACATTACAAATAACATGCTCGGGCATTTAACCTTAAGAATATTCACAGCCTCAATTCCGTTCATTTTACCCATATCGATATCCATCAACACCACGTCAGGGCTAAGATTAGGCAATCCACTCACGGCCGCTTCTCCTGAATCGAACGACCCAGCAAATTCAAGTCCGGTGGATTCCTGTACAAGTTGTTGAAGAGACTCTCTGATAAATGCATTGTCTTCAACTATTGCGACCCGAATTGCTTGTTGCGAATTTTCCATACCCAAATCTAATGATGAATCAAGTGAAAAAAATTACAAAATCCGGCAAATAGCGGTTTTCCAGGATGATTTGACTTATTTTATACAGGAACGTATAAAATATACTTATCCTTGAAATAATCCTCACGGAAAACCTTTTCAATTTCTGTTACATAGGGTCGCAATTTTGAATCTGCAATTTCTTGTGCTAGATCTCCCCCTTTTAAACAGATAAGTCCGTTTCGGAAATCCTGCATCTTCCTTTCCCTGATTAAAAGTGGCTTACTCCAGGCCCAAAGGTCTTTTAAAGGGGCTACAGCACGTGATACTGCGAAATCGAATTTTCGTGATTGAATAGACTCCGCCCTTCCACAAAATGTTTCAACATTAGACAGTTCTATTGCAGTAGAAATTTCAGTAACTACCTTTATTTTTTTTGAAATGGAATCAACCAACAAGAAATT
>CANJEF010000236.1 GCA_947472965.1 Sphingobacteriales bacterium | reverse complement strand
TTTTCCCTGATCCGGAGGGTCCCATCAAAGCTACATATTCGTTTTTTTGAATTTCAATATTGAGACCCTTAAGAATCTTCAATTCCTGATTTCCCATGAAATAGCTTTTTCTTATCTCTTCGAGAAGGATGACTAAGTTGGACATGGGCTTATTTTTTTATCACTTTAGGTACAGTAAAAAAAGAATCAATTGCTTCGGGTGCGTTTGAAAGTGCTGATGAGGTTGAAACTGATCCTTTAACTTCATCCTCCCTTAAGCTATTCAATGTGTTGCTAATATGGGTCAAAGGAATGATGCCCGTTGTGTCAACTTCATTTAATTTTTCAACAAAACCAATCATTTGCTGAAGGTCATTCTTGATTGCCTCTTCCTCTTCCGGATTGAACTTCAAGCGGGAGAGTTCGGCAAGCTTCCTAACCATTTCATTGTTCAAGATCATAGTAGCCAATTCTAGCGCAAAATTAGCCAATATCACCTTATATCCTTCTTTTAATTGATGAGCGGAAGATTGACTTTGCTGATTTTCGTCACCGTATCTTATGGCAGCCTTTCTTTATTATATTTGTGGCATGAGCAATGCAAATGCAATCGTCATGAGCGGTATTCGTCCAACAGGGTACCTCCATCTAGGGAACTATTTTGGGGCAATGAAAAATTATGTAAAGCTGCAGGAACAATATACTTGTTTTTTCATGGTGGCTGATTTGCATGCCCTCACAACCCATCCGGATACAAGCGAATTGAAAGAAAATGTGCACCGGGTTATAGCAGAAAACATTGCCTGCGGAATCAATCCTGAAAAAGCGGCACTCTATTGCCAAAGCCACGTGAGAGAAACTTCAGAGCTTTATCTTTATTTGAATATGCTTGCCTATTTAGGCGAACTGGAAAAAACAACCACGTTCAAGGACAAAGCAAGGCTCCAGCCAGATAATATCAATGCAGGATTGCTTACGTATCCCGTATTACAAACGGCCGATATTATTCTTCACCGTGCAAGCTGGGTGCCTGTTGGCAAAGACCAGGAGCAGCACCTTGAAATGGCAAGAAATTTTGTGAAACGATTCAATCACCGGTACGGAGAAGTGTTTCCTGAGCCTTGTGCGTATAACTTTGGAGAGCAACTTGTAAAAGTCCCCAGCCTCGATGGGCTCGGTAAAATGAGCAAAAGTGAAAACCAAATGGCTACCCTTTACCTGGCGGACGACGACGAAATGATTCGAAAAAAAGTCATGAAAGCAAAAACGGATGGCGGTCCTACAGAACCTAACATGCCAAAGCCAGATTATATCGAAAATATTTTTCAACTGATGGATTTGGTGAGCAGTCCAGCCACCATCCAATTGTTCGAAAAATCATATAATGACTGCACCATCCGATATGGTGATATGAAAAAGCAATTGGCTGAAGACATGGTAGAATTCATTTCTCCCATTAGATTGAAAGCAGCCTCGATTCAGGAAGATAAAAGCTATTTAAAGAAAATTATGGAAATGGGTGCAGACAAGGCAAGGGAGAGTGCTGCCAAAACAATGCAGCTTGTAAGGAATGCGATGGGCCTTAACTATTGATTTTTCTCCTTTTTGTAATGCATAATTTAAAAATTCGTCACTTACCCGTCGGATTGTCAAAATGAATATGTACTTTGTCAGACAGATTTAATAGAAGTTAAGTAATATTTATGGCCAAGATTAAAAAACCCAAACACGTTGCCATTGCAGGAAACATTGGCGCAGGAAAAACCACCCTTACAGAATTGTTGAGTAAGCACTACAAGTGGATCCCCCAATTTGAGGATGTAGATCAAAATCCGTATTTATATGATTTTTATGAAGATATGCCCCGGTGGAGTTTCAATCTTCAAATATATTTCCTAAACAGCAGGTTGAATCAACTTCTTGAAATTAGCAAAGGAACCGAAACGGTTATTCAAGATAGAACGATCTATGAAGATGCCTATATTTTTGCTCCCAATTTACACGACATGGGACTGATGAGTAAACGGGATTTTGATAATTACTTTGATTTTTTTCAAAACCTCCGTCAGATGGTGAATCCCCCAGATTTACTGATCTACCTCAAAGCATCGGTGCCTACCTTGGTTGGACAAATTCAAAAGCGTGGAAGGGAGTATGAAGAGAATATCAGGTTAGACTACCTTAAAAAGTTGAATGAATTTTACAATAAGTGGATTGAAGGCTACAAGGAAGGTCCATTGTTAGTCATAGAAGTTGACAACAATAATTTTGCAGAAAATGAAGAGGATCTGGGAAAGATCATCTCCAAAATTGATGCTGAACTATACGGACTTTTCAAATAGAACGTTATCAATCAACAAAAATCTCAAGGTTCCCCCCTACAGGCGCTGGAGTTAGCTTGATCGATGCCTCCATCAATTTCCAAACCGCTTCACGGCCTGCCTTTCCTAGCCCAAGTGAAAATTCGTTTACATAGAGATTGATGTGTTTTCGCATCACACCCTCATCCATTTCTTGTGCATTTTCCTTTACAAAATCTGGAAGGACCTCTTGATTGGCAAAGGCAAATTCAAGACTGTTGCGTATTATACTATTAATCTTTTTTAAAAGCGAATTGCTAAATGTCCTCTTTGCAACAATCCCGCCCAATGGTATTGGTAGTCCAGTGAGGCTTTCCCATTCATCCCCAAGGTCTGCAAGTTTAACGAGGTTTTTCTGCTCGTAGGTAAATCGGTTTTCATGGATGATTACACCTGTATCCACCGTATCATTCAAAACCGCATCTTCAATTTCATGAAATGGTAAAAAACGTTTATTCTTTATGGACGGAAATACAAGTGAGAAAAGCATGTGGGCCGTTGTGTTAACACCAGGAAGAGCAACAGTTATTTCTTCAAGATTTACAACGTCTATATTTTTTATGTTTTTTGAAATAAAAAGTGGACCAACGCCTTTTCCCAAGGCTCCTCCAGCATCAAGCACTTTATAGTGGGGTAGGAGTTTTGGAAGGGATCCATAGCTTATTTTGGAAACATCCAAAATGCCATTCACGCCCAATTTGTTTAAGGTCTCTACATCCTCAAAAACAAAGTCAAATTTAATCCCATCTGTATCAACCTTGCCATTGAGCATGGCATCAAAGATGAAGGTATCATTTGGGCAGGGAGATATTCCGAGGGTTAATTTCATCTGTCGAGGGTTTTTTCCATATATGAAAGTACATTCTGAGTGCCTTCTATGGCTGCTTGCATCGCTTTTTTAATTTCCCAATGCCGCTTATCCCGCACCCCAACCATATTTGAAATTCCCCTGATTTGAATGAATGGAATCTGATTCATGATACACACATAGTGCAGAGCTGCACCTTCCATTGATTCAATGGCTGCATGGTAATGATTTTTAAATAAGTCTATTTTTTCTATTGATGTGGAAATTTCATTTACAGTTATCGCATTTGCAATCTCAAGTTTTGAGCATTCAAGAATGGACTCGTTCTCATTAATAAGAGTTCCATCTGAATAGGGCATGGCATCTCTTTTTTCCAGCCCAAGATTAAAAATATCCTTGTACTCTTCATTTTCAAAAACACCCATTTCGGCTACAATCTCCTTTTTTACTGCAAAGGCCTTGCCAATAGGG
>CANJEF010000235.1 GCA_947472965.1 Sphingobacteriales bacterium | reverse complement strand
TCCCCTTTCATATTTCAATAGTTAATGTAATTTACCTAAAAGGACTGAATACGTTATAGCTAAATCCACTTTAATGTGTTTTCACTTGTTTCCCAACAAAAAATGGGGAAAAAAACTTGCTTTTACAACATAAAATGTTAATTTTGTTTTGTGTATAAGTCTAAGAATCATATCAAATATTGTTTATTCCTATTGCTCTTGACAGTAGGAATGAGTCAAGTTTTGTTGGCAGTTGATGGCATCATTATAAAAACAAAGGCATCAAAGTCAACTTTTTCAAACATGAAAAAGAACTTGACACTGAGCCTTAGGACTGGTTTTTCGTATCACGACAACAAGTCATTTGGCTTTTCAAAGAACGAAAGACACAATTCTTTCAAGACGGTTATTTCTTATCAAAAGGGAAATATCAAGTATAACATACCTTATAAAAATAGGGTCATTCTGCAGAAGTTCAAGACTCCAGCAAAGCAGTAATTTCTCAACAAATTATTTATTACTTCGCTCGTACTCTAAAATCCTGAACCCGGATTTGGGAATCTCAAATTTTTGTACAGGTACAGGTTCAAAATCAATTGATTTAACCGTGTAGGTAACTTGAAGATTTTTTTTAAGCGAGGTATATTCCAATACAAAGCCTGGAAGTTGTACAAATTGCAGTTCCATGCTTTTGTTTTCTGGCATGATTTCATTGGTGAAAAAAACCACCAATGAACTGCTGTCATTCATTAACGCAGTTGCCATTTGACAAGTAAACCCGAGTATTTGCTTCGTCTCAGAAGCGATGATAAATTCCAGATTTGAATTGCGCCCAATTTTTGATTCCCACTGATCACTATTCATGGGAATTAAAATTTTTTGTGTGCCATACTCACGCAGTAGTCCACCAACACCATCGCTGATGTCAAAGATGGTCGTTGTTTTACCCAGGTTATTACTCAATTCAGACCTATAGTGAGACCCTTTTACCATTTGAATAAAGCTGGCACTAGACTTACTGTTTCCTTGAGTGGCTTCCATAGTAACATCAAAGCGAATAGAACCCTCAGAAAAACGCTTTTGCGCAACTGTTTGAAACGCACTCAATATAAGAAGCAAGAAGAGTATTTTATTCATTGTCACTATGATATTCAATGAAATAAAGTTAGTTCGCCTTTACTAAAAAGCACCAACAATATTGTTAAATAGATCGGCGAACTACTTTTTGACTTTATCCTGCATGCCCTTAACCTTCTTTTGGGTTTCTTGCATTTGTTCAAGTCGTTCCTGCCACTTCGATTTAGACTTTGGCTTTTTCCTATTTGCGCTTATTTCGGCAAGAATTTTATCATGATTAATGATATAACGTTGGATAACAAATTGGAGTGCTAAAGTAATCACGTTGGAAACGGTATAATACCATGTAAGTGCCGATGGCAATCCGTTAAAAATACCCAGCAACATGATCGGGAATATATAAGGCATGTACTTTAAAGCAGGATTTCCTTGATCTGGAGTCATGCTCATACTATATAATGAAGTAAGGAAACTTGTAGCAACCGCTAGCACCGTGAACATGGAAAGATGACTTCCCAATCCTGGCAAGTGAAAACTCCATGTCAACACAGGATCAAAAGCAGAGAGATCCTTAGACCACAAGAAGGGTACACCTCGTAGGTCAATATTCGAGTTGAAGAAACTATATAATGCAAAGAATATAGGGATTTGCAATAAGGCCGGAATACATCCTCCAAGTGGATTAACCCCAGCAGCCCTGTATAATTTCATTTGCTCCATGCTGAACGCCTGTTGATCATCCTTGAGCTTCTCTTTCATAACGTCCAATTCAGGCTTTAGTGCCTTCATTTTAGCACCACTGACATAGGATGAATACACAAGGGGGGATGTCATCAACCTAATAAATATTGTTAACAAGGCAATTGCCAATCCCAGACTAGGAAGAAATTTTCCAAAAAGCTCAAAGACCGGTAACACAATCCACCTATTAATATATTTCACAAAAGCATAAAAGCCCTGTCCAAGATTCACCATATCCTCTAGGTCAATCTTATACTTTTTAAGCGCATAAAAATCATTTGGACCTATATATATTCTATATGGAATTTCAATATTGTTAGAGGAAGGAAAAGTTGAACGCAGGTTTGCGGTGGTTTGCGCTACTATGCCCAACGAGTCATCTGGCACCTTGCAATTTATTTCAGCAAAAGTGAAGCCGTTTTCTGCGATCAGTGTTGTGTTGAAAAATTTCTGCTTCACCCCTATCCACTTCAAACCTCCATCCCAACGCTTATTCAATCCATCAGCCATGGTAAAATAATCAAAGCCCTCTGCTTCCATCAATCCGAGTTGGGTTTCTCTTTTTTCAGATAAAATATCACTTTCTTGCTGATTGGCTTGTACCTGCCAATTTAAATTAATTGCATTACCATTAAACAGTTGTTCGGCTCCATTTACAATCACTTTCCATTCAACCATGTATTCAGATTTTGAAAGGCTGAATTGATGCACAATTGATCTACCGAGTGAATCTTCCAACGTAAATCGCAATACAGACTTACCGTCGGGCGACTTTTCTATTTCAGATGGAACAAAATAAAGGTCCTTAATATTGGAGGTTTTCCCCTCACCCGAATTGATAAGATAGGATATGGTATTAAACTCATCTGAAAGCAACTTAACATTTGAAGTATCAGCTGCCTTATATTTTTTTAAGTTGACTGATTTGATTTGACCACCCTTGTTAGAAAATACGATGGCAACAAGTTCATTTTCCATGGTAATCATCTGCTCGTTACCAAGGCCTGATTGCATAAAACTGCCAGCCTTCAGTGAAGCCACCTCAGATGAATCAACATTTGAGGATTGAGAACCCGAATCATTTCTTATTGGAACAATTGCAGCCAAGGAATCATTTACCTGCTTTTGCTTAACCTCCAATTCCAATTGTGATTGTCGTGTAAAATAGAAATAGCCAAACAGAAGAAAGGCCAACAGCACCATCCCTATAATAGAATTCTTTTCAAAGTTCATGTGATTTCAAGTTGAAACCCAAAGGTAACAAAGTGAATCGAAATAAGCCATCAATTTGAAAATGCGGAGGTTATATTTCGGCTAATTCAAACTCAAATCAACTCCTTGTCGAGCAACATCCCAGAAGGGAGTTCTTTCCCAAGGTTAAATTTTTTCGCAGCCTTTATAAAATGAACAAAAAGTGGATGAGGATTTTCAACTGTACTCTTTAATTCAGGATGGTATTGTACCCCAATAAAAAATGGGTGTCCCGGAATTTCAATAATTTCAACCAAGTTGGTTTCAGGGTTTATCCCACTGGCCTTTAGTCCGGCTTTTTGGAAAGTCTCCAGAAATTCGTTGTTAAACTCCCAACGATGCCGATGACGCTCAGAAATAAGTTCCGTCTGATAGATTTCATAAGCAAGCGTACCCTTTTCGATTTTACAAGGATAAGCTCCGAGCCTCATTGTACCTCCTTTACTGGTGATGGTTTTTTGTTGTTCCATCAAATCAATAACAGGGTATGGTGTAGATGGATCCATTTCAGTAGAATGAGCAGCTTTTAATCCAACCACATTCCTCGCAAATTCGATAACCGACATTTGCATACCCAAAC
>CANJEF010000234.1 GCA_947472965.1 Sphingobacteriales bacterium | reverse complement strand
TCATAGAGTAATCTATGTAAGCAGATTTCATCTGTTCCTCGATATTGATCGGGATTATCCTGTTGTTATCGTTGGTTTGTTCGGGGAGTTTTTGATCTTCCATTTTAGTAGTAAAACGACACCTTTTTTAGGTTATAAAAGTGTCTTACAAATTTACTCAAAAATGACCTCAAAACCATGTTTAAAACGATGAGTTTATCCACTATTCAGACTGGATAAAAGTGAATAAAAATGAGTTTATTTAAACAGTAAATAGAGGTGTATTTATTCTCCAGACATCCCCATGATAATTTGCCATTCATTTTCCATGACGGGCTGCACAGAAAGACGGCCTAAGCGAATAAGTGCCATTTGTGCTAACGAAGGAGTTGCCTTGATTTGTGCGAGACTAACTGGTTTTTTGAGTTTTTTGTATGGTTTGAATTCAACCACCAACCAAGCTGGGTCATCAGTTGTTGGGTCTTGGTAAGATTCTTTAATAACTTTTGCAATACCTACAATTTCCAGGCCTTCATTGCTATGGTAAAAGAATGCCAAATCTCCCTTTTTCATCGACCTTAAATTGTTTCTTGCAGCGTAATTTCTTACACCATCCCAAAAAGTGGAACCGTCAACATTGAACTGATCCCAGGAGTATTTAAAAGGTTCTGATTTTATAAGCCAATATGCCATAATATGTTTGTGAACTTAGTTTTAAAATGTTCAATAGCCGCTTGCCAAGACATCTGCCAAATGCATGGAAACAACTTTTGTTTGATGCATTTGCATCACTCCATTAATGTGCATCAAACAACTTAGGTCTGTTGAAATTAGAATTTCTGCTTCTGTACGGATTACATTTTCAGCCTTTTGTTGACCCATGGCAACAGAGATATCTTCAAATTTCACTGCAAATGTTCCTCCGAATCCGCAACAAGTTTCATTGTCAGCCATCTCAACCAGATCAAGTCCCATTACATTGCTAAGTAAAGTTCTCGGTTCACTTTTAATTTTACATTCCCTTAGGGCCGCACAAGAATCGTGGTAAGTTGCTTTTTTATCGAGTTTTGCCCCCAAGTTTACCACCTGAAGAACATTGACAAGAAAATCACTTAGCTCATATATTTTTGATTGAAAAGCAAGCACCTCTTTGTTGTTAGAAGCATTGTCAAACAGTTTTGAGTAGTAATTTTTAACAAATCCAGCACATGATGCGCTTGGAACCACTATGGTTTCTGCTGAAGAGAAATCACTCATCAATTTTTTGCATACTTCTCTGGATTCACCCCAGTAACCCGCATTGAAAGCAGGTTGTCCACAACAGGTTTGATCTGGGTTGTATTTTACTTCACAACCAGCTTTTTCTAGTACTTTGATGGTATTAAACCCTGCAGTTGGGTACAACTGATCAATAAAACAGGGAATGAATACATGAACTTTCATTTTATAAAAATCGGGTTAGTAATCTTTTTAAAGGGTTGCTCTAGTTTATTTTTATAAAACAAAGGCACCTTCTTTTGGGAAGATGCCTTTGTTTTATTTTCGCTTTTACTGTTTAAGTAAGGCATTGATACGGATTAGTTATTTACACCCAATCGTGCTAGATATTTATCAACAACAAAACCTTTCTCTGTTCTTGGATATTTCTCTTTAACAATTTTGTAAAGCTCAGCTGCTTGATCATTTTTACCTGATATTTCACTTAACAAGCCTGCCCTGAAAAGGTATTCAGATGAAATTGCCTGATCTTCCGGAAACAGGTTTCCTGCTGTTTTATAGTGTTCAATGGCTTCTTCATTTTTTTTCAATTCAGAATATGCATCAGCCAAAAGACCTTCAGCTTTGGCTTTAACCTGATTTGATCCATTCGCATCAAAATCATCAAGTAGATCAATTGCTTTTTGATATTGTCCGGTTTTTAGCAAACAGATACCAGCGTATAATTTGGCAAGATTTGCAGATTTTGTACCGTTGTATTTTGAAATTACTTTCAAAAATCCAGGTACGGCACCAGCTCCATTTAGCGCAAGGTTGAAAGAGTCCTTTCTAAAATAATTTTCAGCAGTAAACAATTCTTCAGATGCCTTTAATTCTTTAGGGGCTTTTATGTAGGTGCCGTAAGAAATATACCCTATCACCAGAATCAATACTATTCCAACTGCAATAGATACATTTTTTCCACTCTTATTCCAGAATCCTTCTAGTTTATTGACCGTTTCCTGTTCAGACATTTCGATTGTTTTGGTTATCTTAAAATATACTTAATTTTTAATCAACGATGAAAGGATAATCTTCTTGTTGATATACATCTTTCAATAATTCATTGTCATCTGGCCAAGGACTTTCTTCAGCAAATTTTACTGAGTCATCAACAACGGTCCGAATTCTTTCATTAATGGCCTCGATTTCAGCTTCACTGACTCCAAATTTTTCAATTAAGGTGTTCTTGGTAGTTTCAATGGGGTCTTTTACTTTATATTCTTCAACTTCGTCTTTGCTGCGGTATTTTTGTGGATCGCTCATTGAGTGGCCTTTAAAGCGGTATGTTTTCATCTCAAGCAAAGTTGGTCCACCGCCCTCTCTTGCTCTTTTGGCTGCCCTGGCTACGGCTTCATGAACAGCTTCCGGACTCATTCCATTAACAACATCTGCCGGCATTTCATAGGCATCTGCTAATTTGTAAATATCTGTAACGTTGGAGGTTCTTTCAACTGACGTTCCCATTGCGTAATGGTTGTTCTCACAAATGAAAATAACCGGTAATTTCCAAAGCATGGCCAAATTGAAGGTTTCGTGTAGCATTCCTTGACGTGCTGCACCATCACCAAAAAAGGTGAGTGATACATTTTCTGTGCCTTTATATTGTTCAGCAAAGGCAAGACCTGCACCTGTTCCAATTTGTGCTCCCACTATTCCATGACCTCCAAAAAAGTATTCATTTTTACCGAAAAAGTGCATGCTACCCCCCTTCCCTTTTGAGCATCCTGTCGCTTTTCCAAAAAGCTCAGCCATACATGCGTTAGCGCTGATTCCTTTTGCCAAAGCCAGTCCGTGATCCCTGTATGCAGTAATATATGGATCTTCCTGCCTAGTGGCTGTCATACAACCTGCAGCCAAAGCCTCCTGTCCGATATAGAGATGGCAAAATCCACGGATTTTTTGCATTCCGTAAAGTTGTCCTGTCTTCTCTTCGAATCGACGGAGCAACTGCATCAATTCATACCAGTATAAATATGTTTCCTTTGTAAAAGATATTGATGCCATAGCCTTAAACGTTCTTTTTCTGAATGATTTGCAAATATACTATGAAAATCACAAAAAGTTTTCGTTGTTCGAATCTTCACATCAATTAATTTTTAAAAACTTGGTGTAATTTCACCTTCTTCACATTTTGTTCAGAATCAACCATATCAAGCTTATTCAGTTTAGGAATTATACCGAGGGCGAGTTCAATTTTTCCTCCAGAATAACTGGAATTTGTGGTTTGAATGGAAAAGGGAAGACCAACCTGTTGGATGCAATTTACCAGCTTTGCTTTACCAAGAGTTATTTTGGAAAAGCGGATTCAACGGCAGTTTCCTTCGGCCTTTCGGGTTTCAAGATTATCGGAAAGTTTGAAAAAAATGATGAAATCCAAGAGGTATCCCTAACATTAAGAGAAAACAAGAAGAAAGAGCTTCTCGTTGATGGAGAGCCGATTAGTCCCTTTTCCCTTCAT
>CANJEF010000233.1 GCA_947472965.1 Sphingobacteriales bacterium | reverse complement strand
GACTTTGCAAGAATCGTTATGGCGTTCACTGCTGCATATGCTTTGGGGTTGTTGATTAGTGGTAGAATAATTGATAAAATTGGTTCTAAACTTGGATACTCCATTACAATTATTTTTTGGAGTATTGCCGGTATGTTGCATGCCTTTGCCCGAAGCGCCTTTGGTTTTGGTATGGCACGAATCGCATTGGGTTTTGGGGAAGCCGGAAATTATCCTGCAGCCATGAAAACAGTTTCTGAATGGTTCCCGAGAAAAGAAAGAGCATTGGCTACAGGCCTCTTTAATGCTGGTACCAGCATAGGAGTTGTTTTATCTCTTTTAATTGTTCCATTAATTCTTCAATTCGCAGGGTGGAAAGAAGTTTTTTGGATTACAGGTGGCTTGGGTTTCATTTGGCTTTTCTTCTGGTGGATCTATTATGAGATACCGGAAAAACAAAAACGTCTTTCAAAAAAAGAGTTTGATTACATACGTTCGGATGGTGATCAATTGTCAATAGTTTCAGAAAAAGCGGTTTCAGTAAAATGGGCAAAGCTATTCCGCTTCAAACATACATGGGCTTATATAACTGGAAAGGGACTTATTGATCCAATCTATTGGTTTTTTTTATTTTGGCTCCCATCTTATTTTGCTTCAACATTTGAATTGGATTTGAAAAAGCCAAGTTTGGAATTAATGATTATCTACCTAGCAACTACTCTTGGAAGCATATTTGGAGGATATTTTTCATCTTATCTTATAAAAAAAGGATGGAAGACTCTTGCTGCCAGAAAACTATCATTGCTGGTTTTCGCCATATTAGAACTCTCTATCATTTTAGCACAATTTGCAAAAGGTCCATGGATGGCAGTGGGACTTCTAAGTCTGGCAGTTGCCGCACACCAGGCATGGGCTACCAATGTATTTACGATGTCTTCCGATATGTTTCCTACGCAGGTTGTTAGCTCTGTAGTAGGAATAGGTGGCATGGCCGGTGCAATTGGCGGAATTCTATTCCCTCTATTCATTGGGTCCGTATTGGATACTTACAAAGCAGCGGGAAATTTACAGGCCGGCTACAATTTGATCTTTACCATTTGTGGTTGCACGTACCTAATTGCGTTGCTTATTATTCATTTGCTCACCCGAAATAAAGAAAAAGTTACACTCGACGAATTAATATAACCCCTTCACCTTTAAAAAAAATAGTTATGGAAAAAAACTTCCCCAAAAAAAATCAAGATCGCCGCGAAGCCATGAAAATGATGGCAATGGGTTCAACTGCTGGATTGTTTGGACTCTTCGGTGGTAATTCCCTTCAGGCAAGAGATAAGGAAACACCTTCTTATGCAAAAGGAATGGCGCCGGTTAAAATAACCAATGTAAAGGCAATCGCTACATGTCCTGAGGGCATCAATCTCATTGTTGTTAAAGTTGAAACTTCTGAGCCAGGTTTGTATGGACTTGGCTGTGCTACTTTCACGCAACGTGCTGCAGTAGTCGTTACCGCAATCAACAGTTATTTAAATGAGTTCGCTGTTGGAAAGGATGTTGACAATATTGAAGATATGTGGAATTCATTTTATGTGAGTTCTTATTGGAGAAATGGTCCAGTATTAAATAATGTAATCAGTGGATTGGATGAGGCATTATGGGACATCAAAGGTAAACGTGCCAACATGCCTGTTTATCAACTTCTCGGTGGTAAAAGCCGGTTTGCAGTTGAATGTTATGAACATGCTAGTGGCACTAGTCCAGAGGCTGTTGCAGAAAGTTGTAAAAAATACATGGAGCAGGGTTTTAGGCATGTAAGAATTCAGCAAGGTGGTTATGGGGGAACAGGACTTGTAGACAAGCCCGACTTTCAGAAAGCTGGGTATGGTTATGAAAAGGATGCTTATATGAATGAGCGTGTATACTTGAAGGCAGTTCCAAAAATGTTTGATACGGTCCGAAAAATGTGTGGAGATGATGTTGAGCTTTTGCATGATATACATGAAAGGGTTCAACCAATGGACGCTATTAACATGATAAAAAATCTGGAAGACTATCATCCTTATTTTATTGAAGATCCATTTTCACCTGAAAACCAAGAATGGTTTAAACAATTAAGGGCTTCAACATCTGTGCCTATTGCAATGGGAGAGCTTTTCAACAATATCAATGAATTCAAACTGCCCATGGTGAATCAATGGTTTGATTTTATTCGGGTGCATGTTTCTCAAATTGGCGGTATAACCCCCGCAATGAAAATTTCAAGACTAGGAGAATATTTTAACATAAGGACCGCCTTCCATGGCCCTGGTGATGTATCTCCTGTTGGTCATTCTGCACATGCCCATATTGATTTGGCTGTTTGGAATTTTGGAATTCAAGAGGCTGTTCATTTTTCAGATAAATTAAAAACAATATTCAGCGGTTGTCCAACAATGAATAATGGCTATATGTCAGTTAACGAAGTGCCGGGCTTGGGTGTAGATGTCAACGAAAAAGAGGCAGCTAAGTATCCAATTACCACCAAGTCGAACTGGCAAGTTAGAAAAGGGGATGGCACCATCATTCGTCCATAAATCAGAATTCAGATATGTCTTATGGTCAGAACCAGTTTGGCGGTTTAAAATAATCTTATTTTTAACTGCCAAACTTGGTTACTTTGTTAATGATTCACTGTAAAGTATAATTATGAAAAGAAATTTTATCTTATTTATGTTTTTGCTTTTCACTTCTTTATTATCAGCTCAAGATAATACAGAAAAAAAAGTTGCTGAAAGAGTGGAGTCATTGCGTCAAGCAATGGAATCCGCTGATGGAATTTCCTTAAAAGAACTAACAGCAGAAAAGCTAAGTTATGGTCATTCAGCAGGATATGTTGAAGGCAGAGATGAATTTATTAGAAAGCTCACAAGTGGAGAGAACGACTTTGTAACAATTGCCCTAAGCAACCAATCGATAAGCATTAGTGGTAACGCTGCTATTGTTAGACATCGACTGGATGCTAAAACATTGGACGGTGGTAAGCCAAATGAAATAAAACTTCTTGTGTTAATGGTGTGGCAAAAAAAAGGGAAAGAATGGAAACTGCTTGCGAGACAAGCAGTCAAAATCCTTCCATAAAATAGGATCAATTAATTTTCATGAATAAAATCAAGACATACCATATTTTATTGGTGCTCTCCGGTCTCTGTGCTGCACTATTCCTGTTCCTTTTTATTATTGGTAAGTCGCAATCAGCTGGCATGTTGATCATTGCTGCCTTTGTTCTGCTGGCCATGGGCTTCAGGGGTTTTAACTACCTAAAGCAATTTAGCTATACTACCATGATTTTTGCAGCAGTATGTTCTTCACTTTACTATCCAGGATTATTTACAGAATGGGGTGGATATAAATTATCAGGATTGATTACGCCTCTTATTCAATTGATCATGTTTGGTATGGGGACTTCCATGAGTGTGAATGATTTTTACTCTGTTTTAAAATCACCCAAGGGAGTATTCATCGGTGTAGCAAGTCAGTTTGTTATTATGCCAAGCTTGGGATTCTTACTTGCAAATGTTAGTGGATTCAGTCCTGAAATCGCTGCCGGTATTGTTTTGATCGGATGTTCACCCAGTGGCTTGGCATCAAATGTGATGTCTTATTTGGCAAAAGCAAATTTGGCTTTGTCTATAACTATCACTTCAATTACAACCTTGCTTGCCCCATTTGTTACACCTTTACTT
>CANJEF010000232.1 GCA_947472965.1 Sphingobacteriales bacterium | reverse complement strand
TCTGGCATGGCGCTTTTGGTGTATTTGGCTTCAAAGGAAGTTCTCTTACCGTTGGCAACAGGAATCAGGTAAGCATTGCCAACCCAAAGTAAAATTGCCAGAAAAATACCCCCAATCAGATAAGGCCGCAAGATTCTTCTTAAGCTCACCCCAGATGCCAGGATGGCAATGAATTCGGAACGATTGGCCATCTTTGAAGTGAAAAAAATGACAGAGATGAAGACAAAAAGCGGAAAAAGCAGTGCAATGATATAGGGAATGAAACCAAGGTAATATTGGGTAAAAATCTGGTTTGCTGTTAACCCCGATTTCACGAAATCATCCGTTTTTTCACTCATGTCAATCACCGTACTAATCAGTGTAAGCAGGATTACAGAGAAGAAAAATGTTGAAAGAAACTTTTTTAGGATATACCAATCAATCTTCTTCATAAGATGAGGCAAAAGTATCACTTAAATGACAGGTTGCAATGCGGTTTTCACGTGTTTTTCTTGAGATACTTTGCATAATTATCCAAACATCTTTTTCGGGCAAATTCGTGTACAACGATTGGTTGAGGATAACGTAGGGTGTCAAATTCAGGCACCCACTTTCGGATGTATTCAGCTTTTTTATCAAATTTTTCTGTTTGAAGCGCTGGGTTGAATACCCTAAAATAAGGCGCTGCGTCACAACCTGAGCCAGCAGCCCATTGCCAGCCACCATTGTTGGCTGCCAAATCAAAATCAAGGAGATGTTTTGCAAACCATGCCTCACCCCAGCGCCAATCGATTAAAAGGTGCTTGGTTAGAAAACTTGCTACTATCATCCGTACCCTGTTATGCATAAACCCTGTGTTCAAAAGCTCCCGCATGCCTGCATCTACAATGGGATAACCCGTTTCACCCATGCACCATTTTTGAAATTCCTCCTCATTGTTTCTCCATTGGATTTCATCATAATCTTTCTTAAATGATTTTCCTTTCCCAACATGGGGGAAGTTCCATAAGATCATGTGATAAAAATCCCGCCAAATCAACTCATTTAAATAGGTTTCAGACCGCCCCAAGGCAAATTGGGCCAAAGACCGGATGCTGATGGTACCAAATCTCAGATGAAGTCCCAACTTACTTGTCCCATCAATAGCTGGAAAATTTCTGTTATCGCTGTATGATTTCACAAGAACGTCTGGTACAAATTTGGGTGGGAATTGGAATTCCTTGTACTCAAAACCCATTGATTCAAAAGGAATAATATCGCCAGGTTCATCAGCTAAAAAGTGGTTGGAAAGAGCGGCTGAGTCATATTGTCTTAGGGGCTCGTTCATTAAACGAAGCTTCCATTTACGGCTGTAGGGGGTAAAGACGGTATATGGCAGGCCGTCGTCTTTGGTAACTTCAGTCTTTTCGAAAATAACTTGATCCTTGTACGTATTGAATGGTATGCCAGATGAATTCAACATGGATTTTATCTTTTCATCACGCTCTTTTGCATAAGGCTCATAATCATGGTTGGCAACAACTTCCTTGATTCTATATTCCGCTAATAGTTTGGGGAAAACCTCTTCTGGCGTCGAATAAAAAGTTTTTAGGCCAGCTCCTACCTTTTGTAGGGATTGGTTGATTTCCGAAAGGGTTTGATGGATGAATTGAACACGTAGGTCGTTGGGCTTATCAAGTTTGTCGAGAATATGCCTATCAAAAATGAAGATTGGCAGGACAGTCACACCCCCCTTCAGCAATTCATACAGACCATGGTTATCCGCTAACCGCAGGTCGCGTCTGAACCAAAAAATTGAAACTAAAGGCTTGTTTTCCATGTTGATACAAACATCCCAGATGGGCTAAAGTTTATTTGAATTAAAGTTTAATCAGGAATTGCTTTCTGGATTGTCGTGCATGATGCCCGACTTCACGGCATACATCACCAATCCTGCCATAGATTTGGCACCAGTTTTAACTTTGAGCTTATCGCGAATAGCTTCAACGGTGCGGGGACTGAGGTCAACGATATCAGCAATTTCCTTGGTGCTTTTTTCTTCACAAATCATGCGAAGGATGGCGATCTCCTTTTCATTAAGCTTTGCATCTATAGGCAAATTAGCCTCCGCCTGACGCTTCATCTTCAGACCGTCAATTAAGGCTTTGTTCGTTAGTTGATTGAAAAAAAACTCTTCTTCGTGAACAGTTTTAATGGCTTCATATATTAATTCAGGATCTGAATTTTTCGTGAGATAAGAATTGGCGCCCAGTTCCATAAGTTTGGTAATCATGGAATGGTCGTTGTGCATGGTCAACATAATAACCCGGATGTCGGGGTAAAGCTTTTTTATTTCAGGAAGAGTTGAAATGCCATCCATGATGGGCATTTGGATGTCGAGGAGCACAACATCCGGCTGGATATGCTTCAGCACAGACAATAGCTGCATCCCGTTATCAGCTTCAGCAATCATTTTGATGTCCTTGTGCATGGACATGGCGGTTTTTACGCCAGAACGAAATAACCCATGGTCATCTGCAATAATAACTTTAATCGCTTCAGTCATATGCTAATTATAAAATGTTGAAATGCAATGATATGCATTTTAATAAAATCAAACTAGGGTACAAATACCCAATTATTTGGATGCGGAAAATACGAGGGGGGGGGTATTAAATTATTGGTTTGGGGATAACTATGATAAAAAGAGGTTTAAATAATTATTTCAAGAATCGGAGAATTTTCTCCAAAAAAAAGAGAAAAACCACATTCTAAGAAAAAACACAACACTTATTTTTATGCTCTATTATGGAAATTCTGTTTGTTTTAGTTTATTACTTTTCAATTTTGGTATTAATATCATCAATAATAGTAGGAATTAAAAATTACTATTTTCTGGGTGATTTAAGACTAATGTTCTATGTTCTCTGTTTATCTTTTTGTCAAATTTTTTTTACTGAATTTATCGTATTTACATTTGTTGATAAAGCACCTGAATTTGCAAGCATATGGAGTCAAAACGGTTTTATTACGGTTAACATATACTCAATAATTGAATTCGGATTAATTTTAAATTTTCTCAATAGTGTATGGAAAAATAAAAAAAGATCAATAATAATTTTATTATTATTTGTTCTTGGAATAATCTTTTATATCCTACCCCTATTAACAAGAGATTTCACAGGATTCAAGGATATGAAATACTTCTCTTTGATTTCCGGATTTATAATTCTCAATGTAACCACATTGCAATTGTATAAGCTTTTAAAAATAAATGAAGATGAAAATATTCATCAAAGATCAATTTTGATTATGTGCATAGGAATTTTTTTAACAAATACTATTTTATGGCCAACAAGCATAATTCAATCACTAGTCAAAATAGATTTTAAAAAATTTTATAAATTATTAGTAATTGCAAATTCGTCTGGATATTTAATTCTATACTTCTTTGCCTTAATCTCATTTTATGGAAAACGTGAATGAAGAAATTATTAAGTTCATTATTTCTATTTTTTTTATTCTGATTGGAATAGTAGTTCTTATTACGAGTATAATTCTATATTATTTTGAATTTCAGAAAAAAACAAAACTTAGAATACAAGTATTAAAATCAAGCCATGAAAAAGAACTTTTGAGGACTCAATTGGAAATACAAGAGGAAACCTTTAACAAGATTTCTAGGGAAATACACGACAATATCAGTCTTGGACTTACCCTATCAAAGCTTCAATTGAATAATTTC
>CANJEF010000231.1 GCA_947472965.1 Sphingobacteriales bacterium | reverse complement strand
GGCAGAGGAAAGTTTTCTGAAGAGTCAATTTGGTGTTCAGTATGAAGAGTATTGCTCAAAAGTAAATCGGTGGTTGCCTAACTTAAAAGGCATTGGATTTACATTGCAGACGATGCGGTTCAATTGGGTGGGATGGTTCTTTACGGAATATAATACCCAGATATTTTGGCTGGCAGGTGTTGCATTAACAATCATATTCAAATATCCGCAGTTGGTAGGAGAGGGTAATGAATTTACTAAGTCAACTGTCGTGATTCTTCTACTTGCTGTTTACTATGTTCTATTGAGGTGGATCAGAAAATCAGGAAAGGTGAAAATGAATTGATATTATTAAAAATTTATTTGAAGGACAAAATATCAGCCATAAAAAAACCTGCTAATCAATTAGCAGGTTTTTTGTTGCCCGACCTGGATTCGAACCAAGACAAACAGAACCAAAATCTGTCGTACTACCATTATACTATCGGGCATCCTAATGGAGCGCAAAAATAGGCATTTTATCCTTGATGCCAAATTTCAGAACAGGATATATTAATAAGCCATTTAAATACCTTTAATAAGGTAATAATTCTTCTTTCCTTTTTGTATCATAATATAATTCCCAGCTATCAATGCATCTTTGTTGATGATATGACTGATATCGGATATTTTTTCTTTATTTACGCTGATCCCTCCGCCAATTACCATCTTTCTGGCTTCGCTTTTGCTGGGGAAAATGCCAGTATCTGCAAGAAGAGAAACAATATCAATGCCTTGATTGATTCGCTCAATTTCAATATGTTGAATGGGAACTCCTGCCATGGAATCTAGTAAATCCTGCTCATTCATTTCATTGAGGTTAATTTCTTCCTTTTTTCCAAAGAGCTGATCAGTTGTTTGGATTGCTTTTTCAGCCTCCTCTCTCCCATGTACAAAAGTTGTAACTGCCTCGGCAAGCTTCTTTTGAAGCAGACGCAAGCCAGCATCTTTTTGGTGTTCGCTTATTAATTGACTTATTTCATCTAATGGAAGGAGCGTGAATATTTTAATCCATTTCTCCGCATCAGCATCTGCTGCATTAAGCCAGAACTGGTAAAATTGAAATGGACTTGTCTTTTCTGGGTCCAGCCAGATATTTCCTTTCTCAGTCTTTCCAAATTTACCACCATCAGTTTTGGTAATCAATGGGCAGGTAAAGGCATAGGCTTCTCCTCCCGACTTCTTTCTGATTAATTCTGTTCCTGTGGTAATATTTCCCCATTGGTCACTACCACCCATTTGAAGTTTGCAGTTTTTGTTTTGATAGAGCCAGTAAAAATCATAGCCTTGCATCAGCTGGTAGGCAAACTCAGTATAACTGATACCAGTTTCCCCTTCAATCCTTTTTTTTACACTGTCTTTCGACATCATGTAATTGACTGTCATATGTTTACCTACATCTCTTAAAAAATCAATAAACCCAAGTCCTTTAAACCAGTCGTAATTGTTTACTATTTCAGCCCTGTTTGAACGCTCAGTCGAAAAATCAAGGTATTTTTCAAGTTGGCTTCTAACTCCTGCAATATTTACCTGTAGTGTTTCTTCATTTAAAAGATTTCTCTCCTCGCTCTTACCACTTGGGTCTCCCACCATACCAGTTGCTCCACCAACCAAGGCAATGGGGGTATGTCCTGCCTGTTGAAGATGATATAGCAACAGTATAGGCACCAGACTGCCAATATGTAGGCTGTCCGCTGTGGGATCGAAGCCAATATAAGCCGTTGTGGATTCCTTTTCCAGTTGCTCCTGGGTGCCTGGCATAATATCCTGCAGCATTCCTCGGCTTTTCAATTCTTGAATCAGGCTCATTTTTTTTTCTTTGAACAAAAGTAAATCAGAATGGATTGACAGAAAAATCATCCAAGATAAAAACCCTGTTTATTGGTAGTTATTTCATGCATTATGAGTTATTTATGAACATTTCATGTCGGATTTTGTAACTTTGACACAAGTCCCACTTCATTAAAATGAGCAACTTTTTTTTGGATTTTCCAGTCTTTCGTCAATCCGGGCAATTCCATATCGGAATTGTTACGAAGGCAAAAAAAGCATCATTTTTATTTGTAATTCTTTTTTTAGTGGTGGTTGTTTCCCATGCACAATTTCGAAAGTATTCCAATGAATTCTTGAATATTGGTGCTGGTGCAAGGGGATTGGCTATGGGTGGTGCACAAGTTGCATCCGTATCAGACGCTACAGCCGGTTACTGGAATCCTGCTGGGCTCACCGGGATTAAGGAATACCCCATTGTATCTCTAATGCATGCGGAATATTTTGCAGGAATTGGCAAGTATGACTATGTATCAGTAGCCCTTCCAATAGGCGATCCTGCAATATCAAAAAAAGTACTGGCCCTTTCATTGCTGAGGTTTGCTGTAGATGACATACCAAACACATTGTATCTTGTTGAGCCGGATGGCAGTGTTAATTATAATAATATAAGATCATTTTCCTCCGCTGATTACGCAATGCTTTTATCGTATGGACAGGTTTTGTTTGAGAAGAATAAACATAAACTTTCACTGGGTGTCAACGCAAAGGTGATTCACCGCAGTGTAGGCAGTTTTGCAAAAGCTTGGGGAATTGGGATGGACGCTTCTCTTCAGTATCATTCTAAATCACTTAAACTGGGGTTGGTGATAAAAGATGTTACTACCACATTCAATGCATGGAAATTTAGTTTTACCGAGCGGGAGAAAGAAGTGCTATACCTTACTAACAATGAGATTCCAATCAAATCTACTGAAATGACTGCTCCAAGGCTTGTTCTCGGTGCCGCATATATGAAGTCTCTTTCTGAAAAAATAAATATACAGGGGGAGGTAAATCTTGATTTGACGTTTGATGGCAAGCGAAATGTGCTGATCAGTTCAATGCCCCTCAACGTTGATCCGAGAGTTGGTGCGGAACTCGGTTACAGGGACTTGATTTTCGGGCGAATTGGGATTTATAATTTCCAAAAAGGACTCAAGGATGGAGATTCCACCAATACTAAGTATGTGTGGATCTACCAGCCAAGTGCCGGTGTAGGATTTAAAATTAAAAATATTCAAGTTGATTATGCCTTCACCAATTTGGCAAATCAATCAAATCCATTGTATACCCACATATTTTCCTTGAAGATGAATTTGATCAAAAAGGATAAAAAATGACCATGCAAAAAAAGCATCTGAAAATATTTTTATTTGTATTGCTCTGTTTCTCTTTTCGGGGAACTACTGTAGCTCAGTATAACAACGAGTGGATTGATTACACAAAAACATATTATAAGTTTTCAGTTGGAAGTAATAGCCTCTATCGAATTTCATCTGCAATATTAAAGTCTGCCGGACTCCAAAATGTGAGGGCTGAGGAGTTCCAATTGTGGCGCAATGGAAAACAGGTGCCAGTATTTGTTTCAAATACTACGGGGTTGATGGGAGCGAGTGATTTCATAGAATTTTTCGGGTTAATGAATGATGGCAAGGCAGATGCTCCGTTATATAAAAAACCCGAGTTTCAGTTGGCTGATAAATGGAGCTTGCAAACTGATACTGCTGCATATTTTCTTACTGTGAATGTAGGAGTAAACCTGCGCATGGTAAATGCTGACAATCGAGTCAATTCAAATGGGTTAATTCCCGAGCCCTACTTTCTTCATACCTTTTCAAACAATTACCGTGATCAACTGAATCCGGGCTTTGCATCAATAGTTGG
>CANJEF010000230.1 GCA_947472965.1 Sphingobacteriales bacterium | reverse complement strand
TTGCCCATATTTCAACTTAAAAATTGGATAAATATTGAGATCAATTTTAAAATCATCAACCAAAATAGGTCTTCATGATTCCTCTCTCTGATTTTTTCCAAAATGCAAAAAAGGAACCCCCTGCATTTTTTTGATCGTCAATCATCCAAGTCCGCTCGTCCTGGTTCCCAACATAATGATTGTTCAGCGGATGTTCACGGTAATAAATGGGGGAGAGACCTGCTGCATGTTTCAATTCATTGAAGCTTCCAACAAACACTTGGAGCTCTTCAATGTTTTTTGATAAATCCATTGCAAAATCAATGCATTTTTCTGATACGGGGTGTTGTTCAAATGCTGATGGCTCCAAAAGTAAAATGCGGTTTGCCTTTTCATCTTTTCGCCAGGTGGGAGATAAGTTATAATAGTTGTAGATGAGGACAGGCAGTTCGGGATTAAGCTGCAATGGTGATGTGTCAGGAAAGACAGTATTCAAGACTGGTTCAGCTCGCTCAATTAATATTTGAGGGGTATCAAGTTCTGCCAATGCTTCATAAGAGCAATCCAGGTAGGATCTGTGCTGAAAGGTTTTTGTATAATTGTTGATGTTATCCTGATTGGCAATATATTTTTTATTAGAGAAAGTACCTGCAACCCATTGCCATGACAAAGCATTGGATGCCCAATCGCCATCCAACAAATGATAATACATCCACCGTGCAGGATCTCTCCAATGAAAACTAGCGAGATTACATGCTAGAAAAGCGGTGTACATCCGCATATGATTATGCATATTCCCTTCAGAATGCAATAGGTTTATAGCATTATCTATTGCATGAATTTCGGTTTTTGCATTGAGTAAAGACTGAGGCAGTCCTTTTTGAACTCTTGCCTGTTGATCCTGTTTCAAATCGAAATTGATCTGATCACCTTTCAGCTGCCATACCCGTTGAAAATATTCTCTCCAGGCGAGTTGCTGAATGAATTTCTCGAGTTGAAAGTAAGTAAACCCTTTGTTGATAAGATGCCCAAGCACCATGGTTGTATCGATCACTCCCCGGGAGATGTAGGGCGACAATTTTGTTACAGCTCCACCAATGAAATTTCTTGACTTCCCATAAGCAATGGGATCTATATCATCAAGCTTTTTTAATATCTCATCATACGTGGTCAACGCTTGCTGATTTTGTTGCTTGAAATTTGTCGTTGCCTATCACACTTGAACCTGCTGATTTCCGGGTTCCTTTTTTTGAGATGCTTTGTACTAACTCCGCTATTTACCCGCTTCCTCCAAAGCAAAAAACTCTTTTTCTTCAGTTGGTTGCGCATCAGATTGATCACCTCGGATTCCGAAACCCCAAATTGGAATTTAATGGCTTCGAATGGGGTACGGTCTTCCCATGCCATCTCGATGATCCTGTCAATATGAACTATATTAAGTTCAATTTGTCCTGATGGAGCTATTATATTGTCCGACATAATTGTGTTCGTAAGCTTCTATAACAACAGATGGAGACAATGGTTGAATGGTGAATCAAATTTGATACATCAACTTAAACTGATCCTATAAACAAGAGGGATTGCTGCTAAATAATACAATCAACAGGATATTTTTTGACTTTGAGACAAATATTAACCTCTTAAGTGATAACTCTTAGGAGTTGTGAATGCCCTCAAACCTGCATGTGACAACGTTGCACCAAAGCCGGAATGCTTCCTTCCGCTCCATGGCAAGGCAGCACTAACCCGATCGCAACAATTCCAATAAACAGTACCGGTGTTAAGCTGTTTCATGATCGCTTCTGCGCGTGACTTATCGGAGGAATAGATTGCTGCAGTAAGTCCATATTCAGTGTCTTGCATCAGCTTGATTGCTTCTTCATCACTTTCTACTTTCATGATACCGATAATAGGTCCAAAAGATTCCTCGTTCATAACCATCATGTCATGGGTTACATCAACCAACACCGTTGGCTCAAAATAAAATCCTTCACCTGCTATTTTTTTACCTCCTGTTAAAATTGTTGCGCCTTTACTTAAGGCATCAGTCACCTGGGATTCAAGAAATGAAAGCTGTTCTTTTCTACTCAATGGACCAATGTATACCCCTTCGTCTGTTGGCTTTCCAATCTTCCAGGACTTAACTTCTTTTACAAAAGCATCAACAAAACGATCATAAATTTTTTCATGAACATAAATTCTTTCAACAGAGCAACAACTTTGTCCATTGTTATAAAATGCACCATCCGCGGTTCCTGCTGCAACTGCATCAATATCAAGAATATCATCAGCAACATATAGCGGATCTTTCCCGCCCAATTCACATTGACAAATAACCATTTTAGGAGCAACCTTTGTATAGATATATTGTCCGGTCTTATAAGAACCTGTGAAAAAATAACCATCCAGGGGCATATCCAATAATGTATTTCCCACTTCCCCATCACCTACTGCAACTTGAAATACATTGTCTGGCACTCCTGCTTCTTTTAGCAACCGCTCGATGTGCAAGCCTGTTAATGTTGCAAGTTCAGAAGGCTTATAAAAGACAGCATTGCCTGCCAACAGAGCCGGAACAAATACATTGGTACCTACCAGATAAGGATAATTCCATGCAGAAATATTGCATACAACTCCCAAAGGCTCGTATACAATTTTTTCTTCCATGCCACTCACCTTGCTCATGGTTTCATCCGACAAATATTGTTCTGCATGTTCTGTCAACCATTGAATTCTGGATCTTGCACCATTCACTTCATTTCTTGCTTGTTGCAATGGTTTCCCTACTTCTGAAGTAAGTGTTGCTGCAAGTGTTTCAATTTCATTTTCCAGCAAACTAGAAAATTGATTGATGATTTTTATTCTTTCATCAAGAGGAACATTTTTCCATTTACGTTGGCCGCTTTGTAGCATTTGGAACTTTTCATGGATTGATTCAATGCTATCTTTATTTAGAGAATTGATTACCTCTTCTGTTGCAGGATTGATAATATCTAATTTTTTCATACTTGTATTTCTGATTTCCTTTAAAAAAATTTCTTTGATATTTTTTGACAGAACGCTTTGCTCTTTATTTTCCATTCTTTCAGGATGCCATTGTACGCAAAGTAAAAACCCTTTATTGGTTTTATCTTTGAATTCGATGCCTTCTATGGTTTTACCTTCTTCATCCATTGCATTGATCATGAGGTTGTCGCCAAGGTGATCAATACTAATGGACTGATGATGTGCACTGTTTATTTTTCCTGAGGATACATTTGTGATTTGATGCAACAATGAATTTTGTTGAATTTTTACTCCATGTGTTTTATCAAGATCACCTTGTTTTTTATGGATGCTGTTTTCAGCCGGACCAAGATCTTGATTAAGCTTTCCTCCCATTAACACATTCACGAGTTGAAGTCCCCGGCAAATACCAAGCACAGGAAGCTTCATTGTTTGAGCATAATAAAAAAGTGCAGCTTCAAAGGCATCCCTTTTTTGCTGAAAGGTATCTGGCATGTTTTGATAAGTCGACTCACCATTATAAAAAGAGGGATGAATGTCGACCCCGCCAGTTAATATCAATCCATCGCATTGATGAATATCAACCAAGTTGTTTTTTTCAAATGACAGCTCAACTATTTCAATATCTGAAGAAAGATCTGATGTGGAAAACCAATCCAAATAATACCTGTAATTGGTTGTGGTAAAGCTTATACCTATTTTTTTATTGACTTGCATGCCTTAAAGTGCTTTGA
>CANJEF010000229.1 GCA_947472965.1 Sphingobacteriales bacterium | reverse complement strand
TTCCTTACTACAATGAACAAATGATGTGTTCAACATTATGGGAGTTGAAAAAATTACGGTAGATATATTTCTTGCCCTTTCACAACACCATCCCGTAATTGATGTGCGGAGTGAAGGTGAATACACACACGCACATATACCCGGGGCTCATAATCTTCCTTTATTCAATGACGAAGAAAGAAAGATAGTTGGGACAATTTACAAACAACAATCCAGAGAAGCTGCTATTAAAAAGGGGTTGGTTTATTTTGGACCCAAAATGAATCAAATGATTTCTTTTATTGAAGAAATCAAAACGAATTCAGAAGATAAAATAGTTTTGGTGCATTGTTGGAGAGGGGGCATGAGAAGTGGTGGCGTTGCATGGCTGCTTGACCTTTATGGATTTAAAGTATACACACTTGTTGGTGGATACAAGGAGTTTAGAAATTGGACGTTAAAACAGTTTGAAAAAGATTGGAATTTTAATATACTTGGTGGGTATACGGGTTCGGGTAAAACCATCACACTTGATTCATTAAAGCAAAAAGGGGAGGCTGTTATAGATTTAGAAGGGCTCGCAGGCCACAAGGGATCTGCTTTCGGAAGAATAGGGCTTCCGCCACAAGACAGTGTAGAAATGTTTGAAAATAAACTAGCGGTTGAGTTGTATCAATCTTCAGAAAAACAGAAAGGGAAGAACATATGGCTTGAAGACGAGAGTCAGCGGATTGGATCTGTCAGTATTCCACATATGCTATGGAACACTATTAGAAAAAAAAACATTTACTTTCTTGATATTCCTTTTGAAAAGCGCTTGGATTATCTTGTAGAAACCTATGGAAAACTAGATAAAATTGAATTGGGCGATGCTATAAAAAGAATAGAAAAAAAATTGGGTGGACTTGAAACGAAGACAGCCATTGATTTTTTGGAAAGCGATAATATTAAAGACTGTTTTTCGATCCTGCTCAATTATTATGACAAGCTATATAAGAAGTCACTAGAAAAGAGAGAAAATCTAGCGGAAATTCTACAAGAAATAAAATCAGATACAACCGATAAAAAAATGAATGCGGAGCTGATTATAAATTTTATACATGACAGAAAAAATTAAGCTGACGCAATATTCACACGGTGCTGGATGTGGATGTAAGATATCTCCAAAAATATTAGATGAGATTCTGGAATCGAGTTTTAGTATGCCCGATAATAAAAAACTATTGGTTGGTAACCATAGTAAAGACGATGCAGCTGTATATGATATTGGTAATGGCAATGCGCTGATCTCGACAACAGATTTTTTTATGCCCATTGTAGATGACCCATACAATTTTGGTAGAATTGCATCTGCAAATGCAATAAGTGATGTATATGCAATGGGGGGTGACCCAATACTTGCTATAGCTATACTAGGATGGCCGATAAATGTTATAGCACCATCAATAGCAAAGCTGGTAATTGAGGGGAGTAAAAGCATCTGTATAGAAGCCGGTATTCCTTTGGCGGGAGGGCATAGCATTGATTCGCCGGAACCCATATTTGGGTTGGCTGTGAATGGGCTTGTTGAAATAAGTAATTTAAAGCAAAACAATACAGCTCAAAAAGGAGATATATTGTTTCTTACAAAAAAGATAGGTGTTGGTATTCTAACCACGGCGGAGAAAAAAAACATCCTTAAAGTAGAACATAGTAGTTTGGCCGCAGACCAAATGATGGTGTTAAATAAAGTAGGGTCAGCCTTTGGCAAAATGGACTCCGTACATGCAATGACAGATGTAACAGGATTTGGATTGCTGGGGCATCTGATAGAAATGGCTGAAGGCAGTGGGTTGTCTGCTGAGGTAAGTTTCAGCGAGGTGCCGCTTATAACTGAGGCCCTATTAGACTATGTAGCTGCAGGTTGTGTGCCTGGTGGTACAAACCGAAATTGGGATAGTTATGGACACAAAGTGAAAATAGAAAACAATGAAATTTTTGAGTTGCAAAAGAAAATTTTATCTGATCCTCAAACAAGTGGTGGGCTTCTTGTAGCAGTAGAAAAATCAGGAGTTGAGACATTTCTAGGATGCCTAAGAAACAATAACTTAGAAGACTTTGTTGTTCCTATTGGAATAATGACCGAAAAGAGATCGAGTGCAGTTACTGTTATTTGAGAACCTCAACATCGTCAATTGCCTTTGCCAGGTCACGATCTTTTGATGTTACTATGTTTCCGGCATCGTGTGTTGAAAGCCATATTTCAAGTGTATTCCAAGTATTCTTCCATGTTGGGTGATGGTCTGCTTTTTCAGCAAGAATAGCGACCCTGGTCATAAATGAGAAAGCGTTTATGAAATCACTAAATTGAAATTTCTTATAAAGACAATTGTTTTCTTCTTTCCACATAAATTATAGTTGTAGATTATCGCGTGATTTTATTTTTTCATAAGGAACCTCAGTAACCAATTGAATTCCATCAATATCTCTGAGGTTTTGTTGTAAGCTACGGAATTGTTCTTCGTTATTAAAGAACTCTCCCTTTAACAACCATATATAATCGAGGTGCTGTAATTCTGGAAGAAGAGCCTCTCCATCATTTTTGTTGGTATATAGAAAATGTTCTGTTGCAATAACAGGCTCAAGGAATTCATAAACAGTGAAGGAATAGCTTCTCTTGTTTTTTTCGAGCGGAATCTGAAGGTCTTGAGATGTGCGAAAATCTATTTGAAGTTTTTTTTCAATATGATAACACAGTAGATAATTCTTTAGGGTCGATGCAATACCTAAAATTCTGGTATGATCAAAAAAATGATCGGACACCTGATCGTTATCAAGTCTTAATTTCATTAGAATAGAATATCTATTGTAATGAGTGTTCCCCCCCTAGATATAAGCACTTTTGTTTGATCACCTTTTTTAAACTTTGAGAGGGCCTGCATATATGCCTCTACCGATGATGTTTTGTGATCACCTAGTTGAGTTATGATATCTCCCGCTAGAATACCAGCCTTTTTAGCGGGTCTATTATCAGAAACACCGTCTACGCGCACTCCCGCTCCAGAAAAAGAATAATCAGGCATTATACCCATCGATACGCTAAAACGGGCAGTGGTCCCCGTTTGTTGTTCTTTCGTTTTTGTAAACAACATTCTCTCTGTTGTGTTGTCTGAAACAATAAGCGACTGTATGAATTTGATGATATACAGTTCTCCTTCGTAGTTTATTTTTTCTGCGTCGTCGGAGGGTTTGTGATAATCTGTGTGTAGGCCAGTAAAAAAGAATAACACTGGGATATCCTTTCGATAAAAAGAGGTGTGGTCACTGGGCCCGGTTCCACTTGAATCGTATCTGAATTGTAAATACTTGTTCGGTGTTGCTGCAAGTTGTTTTCCCCAGTTGGGTGATGTTCCAACACCACCCAGTGTAATTACCCGGGAACTGTCATTAAGCCTTCCAACCATGTCCATATTAATCATGTAATTAACAGTATTTAATTCTATGGTTGGATGCTCTACAAAATATTTTGATCCATTGAGGCCAAGTTCTTCGGCAGAAAATGCTATAAAGAGGTAGTTGTAATGTTTGGACTTGCTTTTTTTCAACAGGAATGCAAGTTCAAGAAGCGCAGCCGTACCGCTGGCATTGTCATCTGCTCCGTTGTGTATCTCGTTGGTAGTTCCGCGTAGCATTGAATTACCGTCTTCTCCATATCCAAGGTGATCGAAGTGTGCTCCCAATACAATAGTCAAAGGTGCGTTGTTGTTAATAA
>CANJEF010000228.1 GCA_947472965.1 Sphingobacteriales bacterium | reverse complement strand
CGATATTAGCATCCGCAGGATGTTGTCTGACTCTTCAGCTACAAGTGAAATGATTTCTCTGGCTGCAATGTCTGTTGTCACGAATGCAATCCTAAATCTTGATGAAGTAATTACAAAAAACCAACCTTGAAATGAATAATCAAGACAAGCTATATCTACAGGCAAGAAACAAAGGATTAGAATTCAAAACCAGGAGGCATTTCCTAAAAGAATGCAGAACAGGTTTAGGAATGATGGCATTGGGCTCAATCTTGGATAGTTGTAATTTATTCAATTCAACTGCTCCTGATGAAAATTCAGCACTTACAAAACTTGGCATCCACACACCGCACTTTCAGGGTAAAGCCAAATCAGTAATTTTTTTACACATGGCTGGTGCACCATCTCAATTGGAGTTATTTGACTATAAACCTGAGTTGGCAAAAATGGATGGACAAGATTGTCCTGAATCATTTATTAAGGGGAAAAAATTTGCATTCATTCGTGGTGTTCCTAAGCTTCTTGGGCCACAATCAAAATTCAATCAATATGGAGAAAGTGGGTTATGGTTGTCAGATAATCTTCCTCATTTCAAAGAAGTAATTGATGATGTTACTATTTTGAAAGCAGTGAATACTGATCAATTTAACCATGCGCCTGCTCAATTGCTTATGCAAACCGGTACGGCCAGGTTGGGTAGACCAAGCATGGGCTCATGGGTTACGTACGGTCTTGGTTCTGAAAACAGCAACCTGCCTGGATTTGTTGTGCTTACATCAGGAGGAAAAAATCCAGATGCAGGGAAAAGTGTATGGGGAAGTGGATTTCTACCATCCGTATATCAGGGTGTGCACTGCAGATCAGAGGGAGATCCTGTTTTGTTTTTAAAAGACCCAAATGGATTTGATAGAGATCTTCGAAAATCATCCATTGAAGCCATTAATAAGGTAAATGAACTTTCATATGATGAATATAAAGATCCAGAAATTCTTTCTCGAATATCCCAATATGAAATGGCATTCAAGATGCAAGTTGCAGTACCAGATGTTATGACGATTGCAGATGAACCTGCTTATATCCATGAAATGTATGGTACCAACCAAGGTGAATCATCTTTTGCAAACAATGCACTGCTTGCAAGAAAATTGGTTGAAAAAGGAGTTCGGTTTGTTCAACTTTTTGATTGGGGATGGGATAGTCATGGTACTGGCGCTAATGAAGCACTAGACATGGGCTTCATCGAAAAAAGTCATAGAACTGACAAAGCTGTTTCTGCATTGTTAATGGACCTAAAACAAAGGGGATTACTTGAAGAAACATTGGTTGTATGGGGTGGTGAATTTGGTAGAACACCCATGCAAGAAAACAGGGATGGAAAACAAAATATGTTCAAGGGAAGAGATCATCATTCTGATGCTTTCAGCATGTGGATGGCAGGTGGTGGAATTAAAGGTGGATTTAGTTACGGAGAAACAGATCCCATCGGTTACAACCCTATTTCGGGGAAAGTATCCGTATACGATATTCAAGCAACGATTCTAAACCAACTTGGATTTGATCATGAAAAACTAACCTATCAATTTCAAGGAAGGCCATTTAGATTAACTGATGTTTTTGGGAAAGTCATTGATCCAATTATTGCCTAAACTTAGAGGATGAAAAGAAGAAATTTCATAAAAAACACAAGCATACTAACAACTGGGTTTATGGTGAAAACCAACAATCATATAATCGAAGATGCAACTATGGAAAATACGAATGATCTTATTTTACTGGCTACCAATTGGGGTTTTGAAGGTGACATTTTTCAATTCTGTGAAAAAGCCTCTGCGGCAGGATATGATGGCATTGAGGTGTGGGTGCCAACTGATAAAAAGGGTTCAATTGAACTAAATGATGCAGTGAAGAAATATAACCTGAAGCTTGGGTTGTTGGCTGGGGGTCATGACAAGGAATTCATCAACCACAAAAAACAATTTCAAGCATCTATTATTGCTGGCATTGCGCTAAATCCAATTTACATAAACTGCCATACAGGAAAAGATTATTTTTTATTCCAGCAGAATAAAGAATTGATTTCATATACAATTCAACAATCTGTTAGTTCAGGAATTCCCATATATCATGAAACACATCGGGGCAGAAGTTTATTTGCAGGACACATCACAAAATCATTTGTTGATGATATTCAACAATTGAGATTGACATTAGATATTTCCCATTGGTGCAATGTTCATGAAAGCTTGCTGGCAGACCAAGAAGGGATGGTAGACGCCGCCCTACTCAGAGCAGATCATATTCACGCCAGGGTTGGCCATGCCGAAGGCCCACAAGTGAACGACCCACGCGCACCTGAATGGAAAGAAGCTGTTGATGCTCATTTACAATGGTGGGATAAAGTAGTAGAAAGGAAAAGAAAAGAAGGAAAACCAATCACTATACTAACAGAATTTGGACCTCCTAACTATTTACCAACATTGCCATTTACAAATATGCCGGTATCAAATCAATGGGAAATCAATGTGTACATGATGAATTTATTGCGAAAAAGATATAATAAGAAATAAATGTTATTAGAATTGATTGGCAAACTACACCCATTATTTGTACACTTACCAATTGGTATATTGCTCTTGTTTATTCTATTTGATCTACTTCAGACAAATGGAAAGGCGACCATATCAAATAAAATCATGTGGTTAACTTTATTATCAGGAATAATAACAGGTGTTTTTTCCTTAATCACTGGCTACAGTCTTTCTCTTGATGGAAATAATGATGGCGCTACACTTGATAGGCACAAATGGATTGCAATAGCCACTATCGCTTTTTTTTCACTCTACGGATTTATTAGTCTAAAGCAAGAAATAAATAAAAAAATTAAAATCACTTCACTGATAGTTTTAATGATTCTCATTTCAATTACCGGGCACTTAGGCGGAACACTTACTCATGGAGAAGATTATTGGTCATTTATCAGTATCAATAAAACTGAAGAAATAGAAACGAATACTTATAATGTATCCAATATTGAAGATGCAGTGGTTTTTGATGACTTAATCATGATATCATTAAAACAAAAATGCATACAATGCCATGGCATCGAGAGACAAAAAGGAAATCTCAGACTAGATAGCAAGGAATTGATTCTGAAAGGTGGTAAAGATGGTGTAGTGATAAATCTAAACGATTTGGATAAAAGTGAAATACTAAAGAGAATTTTTCTAGACCTAAATGAGGAGCACCACATGCCACCCAAGAAAAAAGAACAATTATCTGATGAGGAAAAAGACATTTTGGAATGGTGGATAAAAGCTGGAGCACCATTTAGTAAAAAAGTTTCTGAAATTGAAAAATCCCCGTCTATCGACTCAATACTCCATGTATATCATGATAAATTAGTTTCTTTCAAAACAAATAAAGAAATCAAGAGAAATGAGATTACTCCATTGCCACAAGCAACATTACAATCATTGACCAAATCGGGATGGGCTGTCTCCATTGTTTCAAAAAGCGATAACCACTTAAGGGTTTCCGGCTTTAATCTTGAAAAACCAATGGATAGTTGTCTTGTACAACTAATTGAAATAAAGGACTACATCGTTGAGTTGAAATTATCGTTTCAAAAAATGGATGAAAAACATCTTTTATATATTGCACAACTTACTAACCTTGAAAAACTTTGGCTGGATCACAGCTTCTTAACAGGGAAATCTATCAATACCTTATCAACCTTGAAAACCTTGAAGTACTTGAAT
>CANJEF010000227.1 GCA_947472965.1 Sphingobacteriales bacterium | reverse complement strand
AAGGGAGGCAGAAGCTATACAGTAAGATTTGATAAACCAACCCAAAATGAAAACATCAGGGCTTCATTAAAAACTGTTTTTGAAGAATCTCCTGTAATAAAGACTGTTGGTGACAACAAGACACTTAACATCACGACGTCTTTCATGATTGATAATACGAGCAAAAGTGCCGATTCAATTGTAGTTAACAAGCTTTACGAGGGATTGAAAGCATCACTTCCAGCGGGTGTTACATTCGCTGATTTCAATAAAAACTACAAACAGAGTTCACAAACTGTATTGCCGTCTATATCAGATGATTTGAAAAAAGGAGCTGTAAAAGCAACCATATTTGCGATGCTAGCCATCTTCCTTTATATTTTCCTGCGATTCCGCGACTGGAGATATTCAATTGGAACAATCATTGCCTTATTGCATGACGTTTTTGTTACCCTCGCAGTATTCTCGTTCTTAAAGGGCATCGTTCCATTCCCACTAGAAATCGATCAGCACTTCATTGCAGCGGTGCTTACCGTAATCGGATTTTCTATGAATGATACAGTAATCGTTTTTGATAGGATCAGAGAATACTCTTCAAAGTTGAAAGGCGAAACGAAGGCAGGAATCATCAACAGGGCTATCAATGATACCTTGAGTAGAACGATTATGACATCCCTCACGGTGTTTCTTACCTTGCTTATCCTTTTCATTTTTGGTGGAGATGTTACAAGAGGTTTCGCATTTGCGATGTTGATAGGTGTAATTACAGGAACATACTCATCTATCTTCGTAGCGGCACCGGTATTGGTTGACCTCGCAAAAGACAAGCCATTGGGTGCTGTTGATGCAGGTAGCAAACAAAAGAAATAATAACAAACTAATATTAAAAAACCCTGCTTGATTAATCAAGCAGGGTTTTTTATTTAGAACGTAACAAGTTACAATCCAAAAGCTATGTATTTATTTCAAATTGAAAATGATGTTCCGCAGCCACATGTGCTTGCAGCATTTGGATTAACAAAAACAAAACCGCGGGCATCCAAACCATTTTTCCAATCAATTTCCATCCCAAAAAGATAGATAGCATGTGCGGGGTTAATCACACAGGGGATCCCATCAATTTCAAAAAAATCGTCACCCTCTTTTTTTTCATCTAGTGCAAGCAAATAGCTCATTCCTGAGCATCCCCCACCTTTCACACCAATTCGAAGGAAATTACCATCGGCACCTTTGCTGTTCTCAAATAACTTAAGCAATTCGATATGTGCACTTGCTGTTATGTTTACGGGTATAGAAGTTATTGAATCCATACAGCAAAATTAATAACAAATAACAAAACTGCAATTCAAGTTTCAAGCCGTACTTTTGTTTTAACAGTTTATACAAAAACATTGACATACCTAATTGCCACCTTATTATTTGTTATTGCAGCTTGCCTGGTGTTTTACGTCTGGAAATATTCAAATAAACCCCAACTAGAGTCTAAAATAGAACCAAAGGCCAATTCAAACTCAAGCATGCTCATTATGCAGGCATACGAAAGACTGATTACCTTATCGGAGAGAATAGGCTTTAAGAAATTAATAGAACGGCTTTCTTCAGATATCCTGCATGCAAATGAACAAGCCAACGTTTATATCGAAGCCATTCGAAATGAGTATGAATACAATTTATCTCAGCAAATTTATGTCTCCGACAAAAGTTGGCAAATGGTGAGCGACTTTAAAGATCAACAAATCTTTATCATTGGGCAACTGTTGAATGCGATTCCTAAAAACGCGCAAGGACCTGACTTGGCAAAGGCCATGATTGAATACCTTCATGCAGATGAAAGGGCTTCTCTCCAATCCATTGTTTTGGAAACCCTGCGTTTTGAGGCGCGACAACAAATTTAAACCCAACTTTACACTCATGGGAAATGTGATAAAAACAGATTCAGGCATCGAAATCAAAAAGGCATATGCCAGTAAAGATATCGTTGGTGAACAACCCATTCCTGGAGAATATCCATATACAAGAGGTATACAAGCAGATATGTATAGGGGCAAGGCTTGGACCATGCGGCAATATGCAGGATTTTCAACTGCAGAGGAAAGCAATAAACGTTATCATTTTCTGTTATCACAGGGTGTAACAGGATTGAGTGTTGCATTCGACCTGCCAACACAAATCGGATATGATAGCGACCATCCCCTTTCAGAGGGTGAAGTTGGCAAGGTGGGCGTTGCGATAGACACCATGGAAGACATGGAAGCTCTTTTCAAGGATATAAACCTTGAGCAAGTATCAACATCCATGACAATCAACTCCACTGGATTCATTTTGTTAGCCATGTATGTTGTTCTTGCAAAAAAGCAGGGAGCAGACCTGACAAAACTTTCAGGTACCATCCAAAACGATATCCTAAAGGAATATGCTGCCAGGGGAACCTATATATACCCACCAAAAGCCTCCATGCGTATCATTACAGACATATTCGAATGGTGCAGTATCTCAATTCCAAAATGGAATACAATTTCCATCTCGGGGTATCACATACGCGAAGCAGGCAGCAATGCAGTGCAGGAAATTGCCTTTACCCTCAGCAATGGTAAGGCCTATGTAAAAGCAGCAATAGAAAAAGGTTTAGATATCAATGTACTTGGGAAAAGACTTTCCTTTTTTTTCAATGCACATAATAATTTTTTTGAAGAGATTGCAAAGTTCAGGGCAGCAAGAATGATCTGGGCTGAAACAATGCGATCATTGGGAGCCACTGATCCCAAAGCAATGATGTTACGATTTCATGCACAAACCGGAGGAAGTACATTAACACAGCAGCAACCACTCAATAATATTTCAAGAATAACCATACAGGCATTGGCCGCTGTATTGGGAGGGGCACAATCCCTTCATACCAATGGGTATGATGAGGCACTAAGTCTACCGTCAGAAGTAGCTGCACAAATCGCATTAAGAACGCAACAGGTCATTGCGTTTGAATCAGGTGTAGCAGATACTGCTGACCCACTTGGAGGATCCTACTTTGTTGAATCGCTAACCGATTCACTCGCAACTGAAAGCATTAAACTGATTGCCCAAATTGATGACATGGGAGGAAGTGTTCGTGCTATTGAAGAGGGTTTCATGCAAGAGCAAATTGCAAAAAGCGCTTATCTATATCACCAAAAAATCGAAAACAAAGAAAAAATAATTGTGGGCGTTAACAGCTTTGAAGGCGGTAAGGAAAGTGAACCCGAAAATTGAGCAGTAACCGACGAGATTCAAAAAATTCAAATTGGAAAAATAAACCGCATCAGGTCAACACGAAATAGTGAGTTGGCAACAAGCAGCCTTCACAAAATTAAAGAAGCCGCCAAAGGCAATGAAAACCTAATGCCGCTTGTAATCAATGCAGTTGAGAACAATTGTACACTGGGTGAAATTGCAGGATGCCTAAGAACTGTTTTTGGCGAATACAAAGGCTAATCATATCCAACGAACATAGAATTCATTGAATTCCGTCCGAAAATCATTGACATCAACTTCGAAATTTTCAATTTTATCGTGGAGTCCATTATGATGAACGGACTGCATTACCCTATCGAGCCGGTTATCAAAGACTGGCTCAAACTCAATCTCCTCAATATGTTCGGATACTTCAATAGATAATTCATTCAATCGCATGGTTAAAAAATCCAACTTCTCGCTAAACTTAAATTTCTTCAATTCAACCTGGGGAGAATAATCCAACATATCAAGCGCATCCATCCGATCTTT
>CANJEF010000226.1 GCA_947472965.1 Sphingobacteriales bacterium | reverse complement strand
AGTTATGTGGCATTTGCAATTGGTAAGTAAATTGAAATTTGAAATGTTGAAGATGACCAAATTAAATAAATTTTTTATACTGCTGTTTGGCATTGTCTTGTTCTTAAATGAAAATATAGATGCACAAAGGTTTGGTGGAAATCAACCTTCAATCAAGTGGCAACAAATTCAAAGCAGGGCTGGAAATGTTATTTATAGTCAAGGCTCTGATAAACTTGCAAAGCGTGTGATAACGATTATTAATAACCTCTCATGGGTTGATCAGGGTTCATTGGGGAATACATTGAAGCCTATTCAGATTGTTTTGCAATCGCAGCCACTTATCTCCAATGGGTATGTTGGTTTGGCTCCTTGGCGAAGTGAGTTCTATCTTACGCCCTTGCAAAACGGGCTTTATTTTGGTTCAACAAAATGGATTGACAACCTAGCCATTCATGAATACCGCCATGTTCATCAATATGCCAATTTTCGAAAAGGAATTTCCAAGTGGGCATATCTGTTGGCAGGTGAAGAGGGACAGGCATTGGCGAATGCTGCTGCAGTTCCTGATTGGTTTTTTGAAGGGGATGCCGTTTACAGTGAAACAAAATTTCTTTCTCAGGGGCGGGGAAGAATGCCTTTTTTCTTTGATCCTTATCATGCACTTTGGTTGGCAAATAAAAAATATTCCTATCAAAAATTAAGGAACGGTTCATTGCGTGATTATGTTCCAGATCATTATGCACTTGGTTATTTGCTGGTGCAATATGGTTATAAGGAATATGGTGATGATTTTTGGGGGAAGGTGACTAGTGATGCTGTTCAGTTTAAGGGCATCGTATATCCATTTCAACAGGCTATAAAAAAACATGCCGGAATATCATTCATTCAATTTGTTAGCAAGGCCATTGATTCATACAAGTTGAAAATGGATCGTCAAGTTCCGGATAATGAAAAATTGATTGGTCATATCGATGAGAAAAAAGTTGTTGATTATCAGCATCCGCTATGGGTTGGTAAGGATTCTGTTTTGGCCTTGCGCAGTTCATATGATGAAATTGCCAAGTGGGTAATTGTACATCAAGGTAAAGTAACAAGACTGGCAGTTAAAGATATCGGGATTGATGATTATTTCACCTATCGAAATGGCAAGATAGTCTACACAGCATATCATCCTGATGTACGCTGGCAATGGCGCGAATACAATGATATCATGGTTTATGATATTGCAAATAATATTACCAACAAGCTTACAAAAGGAGCGCGTTATTTTTCTCCCGACCTTTCACATGATGAATCAAAAGTAGTTGCAGTGAATGTAAATGGGAATGGCCATTCAACAATTGACATCATTGATGTCAATCAAAAAAGTAAGTTGAAGTCGTTTGCAAACGCATCTAATTATTTTTTCAGTTATCCAGTTTTTTCTGATGATGATTCGAATGTTTATGCAGTCGCTAATGATAGCATAGGCAACAGTTTGATTTTATCTTTTGATGTGGTTTCCGGGAATGTGGTGCAGGTGACAACTCCTGTACAAACACCCATTGCATTCTTGCGGTTGGTCAATAACAAATTGATTTTTACTGTTACAAATCAAAGGCGAAATGAACTTTGGAGTTATGATCTTATGAATAAGAATTTTACTCTATTGTCATCTGCTCAAACTGGTTCTTATGCAGGATCATTGGATGCTGATGGCAGCCAGGTTGTATATGCCAGGCCCACTGCAGAAGGTCAACAACTATTCAAAAAGGGAATAGAAAATAGCGATAGGGTTGATTCAATGACTCGTTCAGTATTGGTCTATCCAACTTCTTTTGAAGGAGAAAATTCCACGCCGATTATAAACCAGCATATTGAAGTAGCAGCTCCAATCCCATATAAAAAGTCTACTGGTCTTGTCAATATTCACAGTTGGCGACCTTATTATGAACAGCCTGAATGGAGTTTTACCATGTATGGTCAGAACCTATTGAATACGCTACAAACTGATTTCAAATACACGTACAATGAAAACGAGCGTTTTCAAAAAGTTGGAGTGAATACCACCTTTGGTGGATATTTTCCTTGGGTAAGTGTTGGCACTGATTATATTTTTTCTAGAAAATTTTCAGATTCATCGCGTTCATTGAAATGGAATGAGTGGAATGGAAATATTGGACTTCGATTGCCGTTGAATTTCAGTTCAGGAAAATTCTTCCGTAACCTGGATCTCTCAACTAATCTTTATGGTGTGGGATTGCAATACGATTCGAAAAGCAAGCCGCTTATTGAAGATAAGTTCATCTCATATTTGCAAGAGCAAGCTGTGTGGAGCATCCAATTGCAGAAGTCGGTACAGGAGATTTTTCCCCGGTTTGCATTCGCGGTGAAATTGCAAAATCGCCATGCATTGGGCAATACAAACGCACGCCAATTTTATAGTTCAACACAATTGTATTTACCAGGGTTGAAGAAAACGCATTCCATCGTTGCAGGCTTTGTTTATCAGGGGCGGGATACACTTCGTCAGTATACTTATGGAAATGGCTTTGGTATGCCAAGGGGCTATGAAGGCTTGAATTACCCACGAATGTCAAAGCTTGGATTGAATTACCATTTACCATTGTTTTATCCAGACTTGGGCTTTGCCAACATTGTTTATGTTAAACGTGTTCGTGCTGATTTTTTCTATGACACAGGTTGGTTTAAAAGTGTGAGAACCGGAAAGATTACCAATATAAGAAGCACAGGCATTGAAGTGTATTTTGATACAAGGTGGTGGAACCAGCAACCCGTCAGTTTTGGATTTCGTTATAGCAGACTGCTTGACACAGATAAATTTGTTACGAAGCCCAGTGCTAATCGTTGGGAATTCATACTGCCATTGAATCTTATTCCAGGATGATTGAAATAGCTGCTTTATTTATTTTGAATGAAACAAATTCATGTATATATTTGCAACCCATTGGGAGTTTAGCTCAGCTGGTTTAGAGCATCTGCCTTACAAGCAGAGGGTCGGCGGTTCGATCCCGTCAACTCCCACTAAGAAGGCCACATTTTGTGGTCTTTTTTTATTTTATTCTGCGAAGTAATTTTCCTGATATAGGTTTACAAGACTCCCCTTCCCGATTTCGCTTCGCTCTATATCGGGATGAAACACCTGGATAGGAGGGGTGGCAGCCTGGAGCGTAGCGACAGACTGCCGGGGTGGTGGATTTTATTGAAAATGAAATTTAGAAAATCATATATTTTTTTTGATTCCACCACCCCGGCACTCATTCGTCTGCACCTTCGGTGCTTCCTCATTCGCGCCACCCCTCCTATCCAGGAGGGGAGTCTTGTAAATTAATGCGAGGATCATCCTCGTCCCGCCCCATCACCGTCTCGCGAAGCGGACGGGGATGAATGATTTTACTTGGTAGATTATTGTTCTATTTTCCTAGCATCCTCGTCCCGCCCCATCACCGTCTCGCGGAGCGGACGGGGATGAATGAATGAAGGCTGGAGGGCGGACGGGGATGATAAAATTCACCAGCTTTTCTAGCAGTTCTAAATCACCTTAAGAATTTTTAACATGATTTTTATGACAAGCAGCGATTTTAATTAATAGGGTGTCTTAAAAAGTAGGTGCTAAAAATCAATATATATCACAACTTATTTATGTGTAACCAATTGAAATTCAGCCCTAAAAATAAAATGTATAGATTTATTTGTTACTAATAAACTGCCGTTTTATATTTGTTGTGTTAATTAATGGAATGTGATAACAGATAAAAATCCATTTTTGTATTT
>CANJEF010000225.1 GCA_947472965.1 Sphingobacteriales bacterium | reverse complement strand
TGTAAAAAAAATTAAAAATTTATCAAAATGACTTGCTGGTTCCTTATAATTAGGGTAACATACCATGGATTTTGTGGTTTTTATGGTAAAAACATATATATATTTAACCTTCATAAAAGAATAAAACATGAAGCATTTGTCCCAACTCAATCGTATTTCCGGCATGCTGCTCCTTTCCTTTCTAAGCTTTCAGGTGGCTGCACAATCAAAACCGAAAGACAGCAAGCCAACAAACACAACACAAGTAGCAACGCCAGCCCCACCAGCTGCTGCAACGCAATCTCCAAAAGGTGGAATAAAACCATATAAGGAAATCATCACGGAAAAGGCCAAAAGCAGTACAGGGTTGTTCACAGTTCACAAGGTGGATGAAAAATATTATTTTGAATTGGAGGAAACCTTATTTGGCCGGGAGATTATGGCCATCACCCGTTATTCCAAAATAGCAGGTGGAGGTGGTGTGTATGGCGGAGAACTTGCAAATCAACAGGTATTGAAGTTCGAAAAAGGTCCTGAAAATAAAATATTTATTCGGATTGTAACATTGATAAGCGTTGCTGACTCAAACCAACCCATTTACAAAGCGGTAAGAAACTCAAATGTAGATCCCATCGCAGCATCATTTGATATTAAGTCACTCGGAAAAGACTCAAATGGCGTAGTTATTGACGTTACCGACTTTCTTAAAGGTGACAATCAGCCGATTTCATTGAATAGTTCCTTTAAGCGAAGATTGAATTTAACCGCCATCATCAATGACCGTTCCTATATTCAAAGCATCAATACGTTCCCAATCAATACAGAAGTAAGAACAGTTAAAACATTTTCTGCAGCTGCTGGAGGCCCTGGAGGAGGCGCCCCATCTCCATTTCCGGCAGTGAACCTTCCTGCAGCAAATTCCGCTGGAGCAATCACATTGGAGACCAATACATCCTTTATCATACTGCCTGAACAGCCAATGCAAAAGAGGCTAAATGATCCAAGGGTTGGTTTTTTTGCAGAAGATTATACTGTTTATAGTGATGATCAGCAGAAAGTTGAAAATTCAGATTTCATCGTTCGGTGGAAAGTTCAACCTAAAAAAGAAGATGTTGAAAAATGGAAAAAGGGAGAATTGGTAGAACCCGAAAAACCAATTGTATATTATATTGATCCTGCAACACCCAAAAAGTGGAGACCCTACCTAATCCAGGGAATCAATGACTGGCAGGTTGCATTTGAAAAAGCTGGTTTTAAAAATGCAATCATTGGAAAAGAATGGCCGGAAAATGATAGCACAATGAGCCTTGAAGATGCACGGTTTTCTGTGTTGCGCTACTTTGCTTCAGATATTCCAAATGCATACGGTCCGAATGTACATGATCCAAGAAGTGGTGAAATTATTGAAAGCCATATAGGCTGGTACCATAATGTTATGAGCCTGGTACATGATTGGTATTTTGTGCAAACAGCAGCAACAGATCCTGATGCACGCAAAATGAAATTCGATGATGAACTCATGGGTAACTTGATTCGATTTGTATCCTCACATGAGGTTGGCCACACCATTGGTCTTAGGCACAACATGGGATCGAGCAGCAGGACCCCTGTTGAAAAATTACGCGACAAAGCATGGGTTGAAGCCAATGGACATACGGCGTCGATTATGGACTACGCCAGGTTCAACTATGTTGCACAACCAGAAGATAATATTGGTAAATCAGGACTTGCTCCAAGAATTGGAGACTACGACAAATGGGCCATAGAATGGGGCTACGGATACGGCGCAGACAAAGAAGACGATGATAAGAAACAGCGCAACAAACTCTACAATGAACGCATTGCTGCGAACCCTAGAATTTGGTTTGGAACCTATGAATATGGTAATATTTACGACCCCAGAACACAAAGTGAAGACCTTGGTGACAATGCCATGAAAGCGAGTGAATATGGAATTAAGAACCTTAAGAGAATCGTTGAAAAACTACCGGAATGGACCAAAGAAGAAGCTGATCGCTTTAAAAATCTTGAGCAAATGTATAACCAAGCGGTTGGACAATTCAACCGATACATCGGTCACGTAACCCGAAACATCGGTGGATACTATGAAACTACCAAAAGCGTAGAACAAGATGGAAATGTGTTTGAAGTTACTCCGAAGGTGATGCAAAAAGAAGCTGTAGCGTTTTTAAACAAACAACTATTTGAAACCCCAAGATGGATGTTAGACAGCAGAATTTTGGATAAAATAAGCAGCCCTACTTCAGATCAGTTGGGGACCATCCAAGATAATGCACTCGGCAGTTTACTTTCGGTCCAAAGGTTAAATAGATTGATCAATTCATCCAGCCGCTTTAAAAATGCATACGGAGTTGATGAGTTTTTAAATGATCTAAAAAAAGGAATATGGAGTGAGCTATTAACAAAAAAACAGATTGATGAACACCGTAGAAATATTCAAAAAAGTTATGTAGAGCGCATGACCAACATCCTCAATGGCACAGGCACTTCAATAACGGTAAGTTTTGGATCAGGTGGCAGTATGATGGGCCCGGACCCAAAGAAGACAGATATCATATCTGTGGTTAAAGCACATTTAATAAAATTAAGAGCCGAAATTAATATGGCAACAACTGGTATGCCTGATGACATGAGTCGGTATCATCTGTTGGATGTTTCGGATCGAATCAAAAGAGCGCTTGATCCCAAGTGATTTATTCCAGTTGAAATAAAATTCTGAAACCACGGGCACCAAGAAAAGAACTTGGTGCCTTTTTTTATTGATTACTCATAGCGCAAAGCAACGATAGGATCGAGTTTTGAAGCTTTCATTGCTGGATAAAGACCAGCAACTAAACCAACTGCAGAGCAAATGAAAATTCCGATAGATATAATCTTCCAAGGAATGAAAAAAGGTGTATTCATCATACTTCCAACAAGATTGCCAATTATTACACCAAGTGCGATACCTATTACGGCACCCATTAAACTAATCAATGTTGATTCAAAAAGAAATTGTGCTCTTATCGCATTTCGTTTACCACCAAGTGCCTTGATCAATCCAACTTCTTTTGTTCGTTCCGTAACAGCAACCAACATGATATTCATCAAGCCAATAGCTGCACCAATGAGTGTGATAAATCCAATTGCACCTGCTGCAGCGGAAATGGAGCCCAGCAATTTGATAAACGTTTCTGCTATACTATCGCTCTTATCAACATAGAAATTATTTTCCTCAGTAATATTTAAACCTCTAACAATACGAAAAATACCTTCCGCCTCACCAATGGCTGTTGGCAGCTGATTAACATCATTTACCATTACAGCAACAGAAAAAGATTGATTCCTATTTGCAAAACTTTGTCGGATGTTTGTATAGGTAGAAAAAACAATATTATCAGCCTGTAGAAAAGAGCTTGATCCCTTTTCTTTGGTTATTCCAATAACCCGGTATTTATTAGCCCCAATGCGCACAACTTTTTCAAGCGCTCTATCGTATCGGGCTCCAAATAATTTATATGCCACATCCTTGCCTAAAATGCAAATATCCTGTCCACTTTCAACCTCCTGTTTTGAAAAATTTCTCCCATATCCAATTTCATAGCCATTTAATTTCAGGTAATTTTCATCTCCTCCGTTGACAGAAACATTGGGATTTGTCTTCTTATTTTCATAGGTAACGCTGTTCCCCCTTGGTCCGTTGATGCCAATGCTCACGCTAGCTGGATAATCATACATTTCCTTAAAAAGCTTTGCTTGCTGATAAGTAATGATTTTACCC
>CANJEF010000224.1 GCA_947472965.1 Sphingobacteriales bacterium | reverse complement strand
TGTTAATTTGACTGCTACTTTGTACCTTCGCCGCGAAATCAAAAAACATGGCACAAAAGATCAAAGTACACAATCCAGTCGTAGAGTTGGATGGGGATGAAATGACCCGAATCATATGGAAATTCATCAAGGACAAGCTGATTTTACCTTACCTGGATCTTGATATCAAATATTATGATCTGGGAGTGGAATACAGAGACGAAACAAATGATCAAGTAACAATTGATGCCGCCAATGCCATCAGGCAATATGGTGTGGGAATTAAATGTGCCACGATCACGCCTGATGAAGACCGTGTGAAAGAATTCAACTTGAAGCAAATGTGGAAAAGCCCGAATGGAACCATCAGAAATATACTGGATGGCACCGTTTTCAGGGAACCAATTGTAATCAAAAATATCCCCCGCCTGGTAACCAATTGGGATAGTCCAATTATTGTTGGACGACATGCGTTTGGTGACCAATATCGCGCAACAGATTTTGTGGTACCCGGAAAAGGGAAATTGACCATCAAATTTGAAGGTGAAGACGGAACAGTTATCGAGCATGAAGTATATCAATACAAGGGAGCAGGTGTTGCACTCAGCATGTACAATACCGATGAGAGTATCATTGGATTTGCAAGAAGTTGCTTCAATATGGCTCTACAGAAAAAATGGCCTTTGTACATGAGTACAAAGAATACCATTTTAAAAAAATATGATGGAAGGTTCAAGGATATTTTCCAGGATATATTCGAGAAAGAATTCAAAACTGCATTTGACCAGGCTGGTATTACTTATGAGCACCGCTTGATTGATGATATGGTTGCCAGCGCATTAAAATGGAATGGCAATTTCGTATGGGCTTGTAAAAACTATGACGGAGGTGTACAAAGCGATACCGTTGCACAAGGATTCGGATCACTTGGCTTGATGACATCCGTGTTGATTACACCCGATGGCAAAACCATGGAGTCTGAAGCCGCTCATGGTACAGTAACGCGTCACTACCGTGATCATCAGAAAGGCAAACCAACCAGCACCAATCCTATTGCATCAATCTTTGCCTGGACACGTGGTCTTGCCTTTAGGGGAAAACTTGATGGCAATGAAGCCCTAATCAATTTTGCAAATAGCCTGGAACAAGTTTGTATTGAAACAGTTGAAGAAGGCAAAATGACCAAAGACCTCGCTGTATGTATCCATGGAAACAAAGTTACACATGGTGATCATTATCTATACACAGAAGAATTCCTTGATGCTATTGATGCAAATTTGACGAAGAAGATGGCGTAAAAGACGAGAGATGTGAGACGTAAGATGTAAGAAACATCAAAAATCATACAAAGGTAAATATGAAGAAAGTCTTGGTTCAAATGAGCCAAGACTTTTTTCATGCCTTTTATTTCTAAATTTTATCTAAACATTTTATCAAACATAGCTTGAGCGGAAATCCAATTGAAGCCTGCCATGCGTCCACGTTGAACGATCAAGTCGTTATCAGCAGGATGACTCAAATAATAATGAAATGCAAAAGCACTGCGGGGATTTTGCCAACCATTAACTTGACCAAATCGTAAATCATTAAAAACCAATGTGTCATTGACTTTCTCAACAGTATAAAACCCCTGTGAAAACCTCTTTAATTCCATCACTTCAAGATGATCATGAATTGGAAAGAGCAGAGAATCATTTTTAGGGAAAAAGGTTAGGTCAACATCCTTAGTTTGATCGAATATTGAACGATATCCCAGCTGGTATCCATCTCCTTGCTCAAGTACTACAAGCCAAAGAAGGTTATTGAATAAAGTAGGCGTTGAAAAATAATTAATATATTTTTTTTCAGATGTAGAAACTAATTCATTTACGGCTTTATCAATTCTGTATTTGTTTGTAAAAGCAAACATAAGATATGTTGTAGATGCAAGAATTCCAACCCTAGCCCAACGCAATCGATGCCGATGATCTGTTTTAAGTATCAACAGTGCTGCAAATGCAACGGCAGGGACGATGCTGAAAAGGGGATCAGCAACATAAATGATATTAAATGCGATGCGTTTGAAAGAAAATGGTTCGAACCAACCGATGCCATAGTTATTTAAGGCATCTAAAAATAAATGGCAGGCAATTTCCACCAGAAAAAAAATATACCATTTCCGAAGTGATATTGGCTCTGCCTTATGCCATCTTGCTGCAATTAATGACAATAAAAAAGCAACAACAATTCCAAATAAAAACGAGTGTGTTAAGCCCCGATGAGCCAATAGTTCTGTAGATACGGGCATCCATGATCCTGCAATAAAATCAATATCCGGAACACTTTGTGCCAAGGCGCCCCAAAGCATGGCTTTTCGCCCTGCATTCTTATCGAGCAACACCTCTCCAATGCATGCCCCAAGAACTATATGTGTAAGCGAATCCATTTGAGCTTATTATATGTGCAGACAAATTAAAACTAAATATGCAGTTGAATCAACTTAATTTTTGCTCAAAGATTGCAGAGATGTAAGAAATTAATTTACAATCAATCTTTTTATTGATTGAATTCCACTTTTTATCTCAATGAATTTTATGGTATAGAAACCTGGCTTCAAACCATCAACCCTATCAATTGGATCATCCATACAATCCAGCCTTTGTATTTCACGACCAGCATAATCAAAAACATAAACAGCATATTTACTACTCGATTTCATTTTGATTGATATGGATCCGCTACTTGGATTGGGAAATATAGCTGTTTCGCCAGCGATTGTAACTGGATTGATACTCTTTACTTCAGCGTATGAACTACGCCCATCAATATCAATAAGCTTGAGGCGATAGTAGTTTATTTTACCAGGAATAACGTTATTATCTTGATACGCATATTGCAAAACTGACTGGCTCATGCCGTTTTCCGCCTTGGTAGGAATAAATGCAAGACGTGTAAATTTTTCCGGAGATCCTATTGAGCGTTCAATTTCAAATCCGCTTGCATTTTCTTCCATGGTAGTGATCCAATTCAAATGTGCACCATCCTTCATTCCAAAAACAGAAAATTCCAATAGCGTTATTGGTAATAATTCGAGTGGTGATGCCAATACAATACTTTGTGTTTTAAAACATGCATCGGAACTGACCAATATTGGAAACAATGGACGCAATTTATTGCTCCCATTAATATCAGTGTAAATCATATCTGCTGTGACTGGAACAGTTGCATACACTGTATTAGGAACTTCAAGGCTACTAGATACATTCAAGCTTATTTCTGGGTCTGTTGGATCTAGTAACTTATTAGGGAAATCTACCGAAGCTCCCTTGTCATAAAATAATTTAAATGCCGGGTTGGATGTATTAACACTCAAAGTGGTATTATTAATAGAATACTTAAAATACAACTTCGTGGGAATTGCATTAGCATAGTCGAATGTTGGACTACCTCCAGGGATGGTGTTATTGGGAATGGTATAAAAATCACCAGGGGCCCTATTTATGGTGCTTGATATTTTATAGTCCGTCTCCCAATAATTAAGACCTGGCAAAAGGGATCCAGTATTTAGTCTATCCCTTGTATCAACTGGGGTTAAGAGCCAAGGTGACGATGTTGGGCATTGGTTGTTATAGATAAATGAAAAAGTACCACTGCCAGAGGGCTGATTAATTGTATTTAAGTTTGTCAATTGTAAAAATCGAAAGTCCACGGCAAGTCCATCCAACCCAACTCCATTTGGTACAATGAAATTGGTCCAGCTATTCAAATTAAGTTGCAATGAAGAGATGGGAGTAGTTACACTATAGAGTCCA
>CANJEF010000223.1 GCA_947472965.1 Sphingobacteriales bacterium | reverse complement strand
TATTGGATGGATAAAAAAAAGATATATGTAAGGGTATAGGAACTAAAGCAACTTTGGCAACTCGGCATATTCAAACATTTCTCTTGGCTCAGCCTCTTGCCTGAAATTTTTTACGATTGTCCTGGCCCGCATTTTGTTTGAAGGAATTTGATACTGGGCTAACGCTGAAATTTTTTCAATGGGAAGATCAGAACAAATCCATTCCGATGCCTCATCCTCAGGAAGGATTACGGGCATTCTTTTCTTTTTGTTATGAACCTGTTCCATCAAAGAGTTGGCTGCGGTGGTAAGGATGGAGAAGCTATTGACCATTTCACCTGATTGCTGATCAAGCCATGGGTTATAGATGCCGGCAATGAAAAAATATTCCTCTCCAAGAAGATCAACATAATAAGGATAGGCCATGTCCTTCCCGCCTGTTGGGGTAAAATGCCTCCATTCATAAAATCCGGATGCAAGCACAAGACACCTGCGTTTCATTGCAGCTTCCTGATATGTGGGCTTCTTCAAAACCTCTTCACCTATGGCATTCAACGTATTATGTGGTAAGTCCTTTTTCCCGGTGGTGGGATTGAGGCCTCCTCTTCTGAAATGAATCAACGCATCCATGGTTTTGATATAGGAAGGAATGAATTCCCAATGCATCATTTCGAGGCTAAAATCCCGTCCTTCTTCAATGGGCTTTAATATAGGCCATAGTGGGTACTCAAACCCACTGGCCATGGGTTTATTAAGATTTACCTGTACATCGGCAACCTTTTTGGCCAAGCCCTTTAGCTTGATATGTTTGCTCCTGCTGATATCTACCCCAATATAGAAACACATACCTGCAAATTATGAAAACACTGGTCTGTAGCAAATTATTCTAAAAATCCCCCCTTGAATCCCTATTTTTGTACCTATCAACGTTACATAATGGAATATAATACAACAAGGAACCACCTGGAGATGAAGGAGTATGGAAGGCATGTTCAAAAAATGGTGGCGCACTTACTTACCATTGAAGACAAGGAGCGCAGACAAAAAAATGCAAATGCAGTCATTGAACTAATGGGCTTCATCAATCCCCAACTCAAAAATATTGAGGACTACAGGCATAAACTATGGGATCATCTATTCCTCATATCTGACTTCAAATTGGATGTGGATAGTCCTTACCCCATCCCAACCAGAGAGTCATTGAGGGCAAGGCCTGATCCTTTGCCATATCCAAAAAGGTATCCAAAATACTCACACCTTGGAAAACACCTTGAAGTGGTTATTCAAAAAGCCATGGCAGAAGAAAATGAGGAAAAACGATCTGGTTTTTCACATGCCATAGCATATTACATGAAATTGACTTACAACAACTGGCATAAAGAACTTGTTCCGGACGATAGCATCAGAAGCGAGTTGAATACCATTACGCAAGGACAACTTGAATTTACCAATACCCCTTATGTGAAAGCCTTTAGGGAAAGAGACGATAGGTTCATGAAGCGTGGCAAGAGCGGTGGATTCCAACAAAGAAACAGAAATGGTATTGGTGGTGGCGGCAAAAACAGACCTCCCCAAAAATTCAGCAAGAAAAGATTCAAATAATGGAATCTGTTTTCAGTAAATTCCCTTCATGAAAGCATTTGAAGTTTACGGTGGCACAAAACTTAAGGGCGAAATCACTCCACAAGGTGCGAAAAACGAGGCGCTTCAAATTATAAGCGCGGTACTCTTAACTCCCGAAGCGGTTACCATACAGAATATACCAGACATCCTAGATGTGAACTTGTTGATTGATCTACTGGAAGACCTTGGTGTAGAAGTTGATCGAATTGATAGACACACCTGCCGATTTAGAGCCAATAATATTTCGATTGATAAATTGGAAGATCCTTCTTTTCAAAAGAAAAGCAGTGGCTTACGTGGTTCTGTAATGATAGCAGGCCCTTTGTTGGCCAGGTTCAAGAAAGCCTTTATGCCTAAGCCAGGCGGTGATAAAATTGGAAGACGCAGACTCGATACACATATAATAGCTTTTGAGAAATTAGGTGTTAAATTTCAATATGAACAAGGAGAAGGATTTTTCCGCTTGAATGCAGAAAACCTGAAAGGTGCGGATCTTTTGCTTGATGAGCCATCTGTTACAGGAACAGCAAACGTGATTTTTGCAGCTGTGATGGCGAAAGGAACTACAACGATTTACAATGCTGCCTGCGAACCCTATATCCAGCAATTATGTAACATGCTGAATAGAATGGGCGCTAAGATTTCAGGCATCAGGTCTAATTTACTGACTATTGAAGGAGTTGATTCACTTGGAGGAACATCACATACCATGTTACCAGACATGATTGAAGTGGGATCATTCATTGGATTGGCTGCTATGACAAAAAGCAATATCACCATCAAGAATGCTGGCATCCCTTTTCTTGGGGTAATCCCACAGAAATTTCAACAGCTTGGAATAGCAATGGAATTCAAAGGAGATGACATCATTATTCCTGAACAGGAAATATATGAAGTGCAGAATTTTATTGATGGATCTGTGTTAACCATATATGATCATCCATGGCCAGGTATGACACCCGACTTGCTGAGCATTTTGCTTGTTGTGGCAACACAAGCAAAGGGTAGTGTATTGATACACCAGAAGATGTTTGAAAGCAGGCTCTTCTTTGTAGATAAACTAATTGATATGGGAGCAAGGATTATATTATGCGACCCACACAGAGCAGCAGTAATTGGATTAGAAAGAGAGCAATCATTAAGAGGCATCACGATGAGCAGTCCTGATATCCGCGCTGGAGTTGCTTTGTTAATTGCGGCATTAAGTGCTGAAGGCAAAAGCATTATTCAAAACATAGAACAAATTGACAGGGGATACCAATATATTGATCAACGGCTGCAGGCTCTGGGAGCACAGATCAAAAGAATAGATTCCTAAACGCATGTATCCGCATAATAAGAAAATAATAATTCTAACCGCCCCCTCCGGTGCAGGTAAAACAACGATCAAAACTGCATTATTGCGTGACATGCCTGAATTACTTTCCTTTAGTATTTCAGATACAACACGAAAAATACGTGGGCATGAAAAAGAAGGAACCGACTATTTCTATCTATCAGAAGAGGAATTCAAAAAAAAGATAGAAGACAATGCTTTTATGGAATGGGAAATGGTTTATCCTGGATTGTATTATGGAACAAGCATAAGAGAAATTGAACGTATCTGGAATGAAGGAAAGACTCCATTGTTAGATATTGATATACAAGGTGCCGTGAATGTGAAAAAAAAATATGGGAGTGATGTACTTGCTATTTTCATTGAACCACCTTCAATAGAGATACTACATGAAAGATTAAAGAAAAGAGGTACAGAAAATGAGGAAAATATAAATATTCGTATTAACAAGGCTATAGGCGAGATGGAGTATAGAGACTATTTTGACCAAAAAATATTGAATGATAAAATTGATGAGGCTATACATCATACAAAGCAAATAATCAAAAACTTCATCTCTACCATATGATAACTAACTTACTATATTTGCGCTAATGGACACCTTTCTGCTGTTGGGTATTATCATTGCCTTTCTCTTTGCCGGATTTTTTGCTGGCGTTGAAATCGGATTTGTTTCGCTTAATAGGCTATCCGTAGAGTTAAGAAAAAAGCAACGCTCAAAAAATGCGCTGATACTATCCGAATTCATGGAGTCTCCCTCCCAATTTATTAGCGTGATGATTGTTGGTGTTAGTATTTCCATATCAGTGTATGGGATGCTTGTAGATGAATTGCTTACGCCGCTATGGAAATCTATTGAAGGGCTC
>CANJEF010000222.1 GCA_947472965.1 Sphingobacteriales bacterium | reverse complement strand
TCATTTTGAAACGTTTGTCTTTTTTTGATAAATACTACAACCTCAAACCCAATCCTTTATAGAATTCCAAGACTTTCATCCTGAATACAAATTCGTATTGTGATACCACCTTATCGATTTTGGCGCGGGTTAAGTTGTTTTGATTGGTAAGCCATTCTATGGTTTGCATAACACCCAACTCATATCTCTTTGTTGCCAGTTCATATGACCGTTGTGCAGTCTCAACTGATTTTTGTCTTGCCATAAATGTTTGGTATGCACCGGTTGCACTGTAATATGCAGTGTAAATATCCTGCTTTAATTGAAGTTTATCCCTTTCAATTACCAGGTCTGCCCTTTTTATATCCAATTTAGATCGCTGAAGATTTGCCCTAGCTTGACCTCCATTGAAAATAGGTATGTTAAGAGAAAGTCCAAGTCCTTGCCCAAATTGGTCGCGAAGCTGCTTGCCGTATCCTTCCCAGTATTCGCTGAAATTCCGTTGCTTATAATTTACTTCAACACCTGGAGCATAAACCGGCAGTTGAATTGGACCTTGCTTTATATAAGAGCCAGTGAGTTGTTCGCCAGTAAAACTAACACCCGTTGTTTTTTTGAGGAATTGGTTGAAATTGGAACTCAACTGTCCGAATGCAGAAAGCGATGGCTTCATCTGGGCGGAAGCTGCGAGTTGTGATTTTTCAGCTGCTATTTTCCTTAGGTCATTCACTTTAATTTGTGGCTGTGATTTAAGGGCAACTTCATAAACGGCATCCGGATAAATTTCAAGAATATTATCTATGGGAATCAAATCCACGGAAGGAATCACCAATTCAAAGGAGCGATCAGCAGGCAGGTTCAATAATGATTTTAGAGTTAGCTTATCCAATGAAGCCTGCGATAAAGCCTGAATCAATGTGGCACTGTCCCTTGCTAAGGTTGCTTCCAACTCTGCTGCATTTAGCTCGGGTAAACTTCCGGCGTCAACTAATTTTCTGGTATTCGCATACTGTGCCTTGGTTTGATTCAATACTACGCGGCTGATTTCGGCTTGCTCATAACTAAGCAAGGCACGGAGGTAGAGTTGCGCAATATTCAAACCAATATCATTGGCCGTTTTTTCAATGGTAGCCTCATCAGCCATCAAACTATATTTATTGGCGTCTACCGTATTTTTACGTCCATTGAAATTAAATAGCAGCGCGTTTGACTGGAGGTTCATTTGTTCAAACATTGCAGCGCGACTGGTATATACGTTGGTTGTGCGGTCTAGCGTACGGCCAAATGAAAATCCATGGGAAGCACCATACCCCAATGTTGGGAGTTGTTGCAGCTTGGATTGATCGTAACTGATTTTTGATTGCTCAGCCTGCAACCTTGCCTGCCGAACATTAATATTGTTTTTCATCCCATACTCGATGCATCGCTGAAGGTCCCAGCGGTCATCCTGTGCAGCTACTTGACCCAAAAAAGCAATGAAAATAAAACTACCCAATACCAACAATCTCATAGCAATAAATTGAAACATGATCCTTTCAGGGTAATCCTGAAATTCGTTGCAAAGATTCAACCAAAAAAGGGATTATCAAAATCGTTCGTCAGTTCAAGCGACCGCTTACAACATCAGATCCTTGCAAATGCCTGCTGGAGGTCTTGAATCAAAAAATTTGGATCTTCCAACCCTACATATAATCGCAACATCTGATGGGTGGGATTTTCAGGATTGAACTCATTTACGGGCATTCCAGAACACTTAGGGATGATTAATGATTCATGTCCACCCCAACTCACTGCCATGCGGAAAGCCTTTAGACTATTGCAAAAAGTTTCTATTTGTTCAATTTTTTGCGCTTTCATATAAAAGGTAATCAATCCACATGCTCCTTTCATTTGGGAGGAAGCAAGATCAAATTGAGGATAGCTTGGATCCAATGGAAAGATAAACGCCTCAATATGATTGTTGGTCTTGATATACTCCAACACCTTTTGTGTGGAGGAAGTGATTCGATCGATCCGTGCAGGAAGGGTTCGAAGGCCCCTCAATAACAACCATGCATTGAAGGGTTGGATGCCTGAACCCACACAGAGATACTCGCTTTCAAATATTTTTCGAATCATGGCAGCAGACCCACTCAAAACACCACCCAAGGTATCTGAATGTCCGCCAATATATTTAGTGGCGGTTTGCATAGCCAAATCAATACCCATTTCGATGGGCCTTTGATACAACGGCGTGCAATAACTGTTATCAATCATTGTTATGATTCCGCGTTCTCTGGCGAAGGCACCTATTGCCTTGAGATCTTGTATATCAAGCCACCAACTATTGGGAGATTCCAAATAAATAAAAGTGGTATTTGATTTAACATGAGAGAGAAAAGATGCAGTATCAGTTCCATCAGCATAAGTTACCGTTACACCAAAGCGAGGCAGTATCTTATCGAACATGTGCAAAGCCCATGAATATGGATGATGCACGGATAAAATATGATCGCCCGATTTAACATTGCTCAAGATTCCTGCAAAAATAGATGCTGCTCCACTGTTAAAAACCAGTGCGTCTTCAGCACCATCCAAGGCAGCTAGTTTTTTTCTAAGGATATCAACGGTTGGATTCAATCCTCTGCTATAAAGATAGCCCCCCATTTCATCTGCAAAGGCCTCCCGCATTTTTTCAACAGTGGGAAAGCTGAAGTTACTTGTCTGGATGATTGGGGGAGCGATTGCATTAAAATAGTTTTCATTCTCCTCGCCCAGGTGATTGATTATGTAGGAAATATCCATTGTTGATTATACAGTTTTTTTACGTTTGTTGGTAACAAAATAAAGTAGAAGGAAGCCCGCGAGCACTGCAGTTGCAGTGAGGGCTGTCTCAGGTTTATCTATTGCAATGCTTGTAGCAACAAATAAATAGGCAGAAATGAAAACTACCGGCATCAAGGGACAAAATTTCATAGAATAAATCTGACTCTTGTCGAGGTGACTGGTTTTTTTCCTGATGATAAAAATAGTGGCGGCAGAGAATGCCATTCCAATCGAATCAAGAAAGATGGTGAATCCAAGGATCTTGTCGAATGTATCCGCAAAAAACAAAACTACAACACTGAGCATCGCATATACTGTTAAACTTACTGTAAGTACATCCCGTTTTTCATCTTTCTTGGCAAATGCTTTTGGGAGGATTCCATCTTCACTCATCGCAAACATCACCCGAGGGTTGCTAAGCAGCAACACATTCACATAAGCCAATACAGCAATAAACAACAAGATGGAAAATGCAAACCGACCAGCAGGTCCAAACATTCTTTCGGCAACAATTGCAGCAATTCCTTTTGCATTTTTTAATTCCTCAAATCCAATAACCTTATAATATGCAAAGCTAACGGACAGGTAAAGTAAAATAATAACCACTATACCGATGAAAATACCCCGGGGAAGATTTTTTTGCGGATCTTTAACTTCCTCACCAAAATTAATGGTCTGCTGATAACCACCATAGGTAAATGAAACAGCAACAAGTGCCATACCAAATGACTTGATATAATCCATTACGGTGAATTCACCTTTGGGAACGAAAGAAAGATTCGCTGTTGCTGTTGAAGGAAAAAATATGGCAGCAACAATCAAAAGTATCATCGATATCTTAATCAGCATCAAAATATTTTGCATGGTTGAACTCATACGAAGTCCAAGTAAATTGATACCATAGAACAAGATGATGGCAGACATGGCTACCAACGACTTGATCAAGTCAGAAGGAGCATGTGAAAAAATAATTTCGCAGATGTATTCACTGCCAATCAATGCAACACCAGAGAGAGATGCTGC
>CANJEF010000221.1 GCA_947472965.1 Sphingobacteriales bacterium | reverse complement strand
AGATGTGCTAAAAGCATTTCATCATCATCCCATGTGCTTCCTGCAACCATCACGATTCCTGATTGACAGAAGTTTTCAATAAGCTCATTGGAAAAAGGGGCATCTGTAATTTCAACAACCCTATCATATCTCGTATCACCGGAAATGGATGTACTTGTTGAGATGGAGAATTTTTTTAATAATTCACCCGACTCACTATTTTGAAGGAAGATATGAGAATAGCGCTCAAGCATTTTTCTGAAAAAAGAACCGAAAATTCCAAAGTAGACAAGATTCGGAGTGAAATGGGCTGAAATCAATAAACTCGGTATGCCTCTTTTTTTAAGTGCAGTCAGATAGTAATGCCAAGATTCATATTTAATAAAAACCGCAAGTGATGGGTTAATAATGTCAATGAATTCATTTGAGGTTTTTTTACCATCCAAAGGCAGGTAAAAAATCATTTCTGCATTTTTGTAATTTTTTCTAACCTCATACCCAGAAGGGGAAAAAAAGGTAAGCAGGATTTTATATTGGGGATATTTTAGTCTAATAGCTTCCAGCAAACTTCTCCCTTGTTCAAATTCCCCCAAGGAAGCTGCATGGAACCAGACCAATGGACCATCAAACTGACTTTTAGCGTCTTTAATTCTTTCAAGGATATTAATCCTTCCCTTGGTCCATTTTTTTGCCTTTGGGCTCCAAAGGGATGCCATCTGAATGAAGGATTTATATAGAATCAAAAAAATATTATAAAAAACAAGCATCCTGGTTTACATTTTCGCATCAAAATTACGATGTTATATAGACTGCACTTCATTTTTCTTACCTTCGCCCGAATATCTTAATGTTATGGTTCCAATCCAAATGGTGGATTTAAAACGGCAGTACGAGGCAATTAAAACTGAAATGGATGAGGCTGTTTCAGCCGTGATGACCAATACTTCATTTATCAATGGAAAAGCCGTGGTTGATTTTACCGCTTCACTTTCCAGTTACTTGAATGTTCCTCATGTTATTCCTTGTGCCAATGGAACCGATGCCCTACAAATTGCAATGATGGCATTGGGGCTAGAGCCTGGTGATGAGGTTATCACACCTTCATTTACTTACATTGCTACCACTGAAGTCATTGCACTGCTTAGGCTAAAGCCTGTGTTTGTGGATGTTGATCCAGTCACGTTTTGTATCGAACCTGGATCAATCAGAAAAGCAATAACAAATAAAACAAAGGCCATCGTTCCTGTGCATCTGTATGGGCAAGCCGCCCCAATGGAAGAGATCATGATGATCGCAAAAGAATTCGGTTTGTTTGTCATTGAGGATAATGCACAAGCCATCGGGGCAAGCACACAATACAGTGATGGTTCAATCCATTTTACAGGAACCATCGGAGATATTGGCTGCACTTCTTTTTTTCCTTCAAAAAATCTCGGAGCATTTGGAGATGGGGGTGCTATTTTTACCCATGATGCAGCATTGGCTGATCGGATTAAGATGATAGCCAATCATGGGCAAAGCAGGCGTTACTACCATGATGTGGTTGGATGCAATTCGAGGTTGGATAGTATTCAAGCGGCGGTTCTCAATGTAAAACTTCGTTATCTAGATAAATACAACCAGTCTCGAAGAGACGCTGCTGCTTTTTATAGCAATGCATTCAAAAATAATTCAAGGATTACAACCCCAGCAATAGCGAAAGAAAACACACATGTTTTTCATCAATATACCATGGTGTTGAATGAAGTAGACCGCGATGGCTTGGTTGCCTACCTTGCTGAAAATAACATTCCTGCCATGATCTACTATCCTGTGCCGGCTCACCGTCAAAAAATGTTTTCGTTTTTGAATCTCCCTGAAGTTGATCTGCCTGTTACCGATTGGCTAACAGAAAGGGTTGTATCACTTCCAATACACACCGAATTGGATGCTGATCAACTTGAGCATATTTCTAAGCATGTGTTGAATTTTGTAAACAAATGATTTCATTATGAAAATTGCAGTTATTGGAACAGGATATGTAGGACTTGTAACAGGCACATGCTTTGCAGAAACGGGAAATGATGTTACCTGCATCGATATTGATCAATCTAAAGTTGATCGGTTAAGTGGAGGAGAAATCACCATCTACGAGCCCGGTTTGGAAAAACTGTTCCTACGAAATGTAAAAGAGGGTAGGTTGCATTTCACATCAGATTTAAAGACTGGAATAAGTGGAGCGAAAATTCTTTTTTTAGCATTGCCTACACCCCCTGGCGAGGATGGAGCTGCAGACTTAAAGTACATACTAGGTGTTGCAGATGAACTCGGTAAATTGATCAGTGAATATGTGGTGGTGGTTGACAAGAGTACTGTTCCGGTTGGAACAGCTGAAAAAGTTCATCAGGCAATTTCAAGATCAATCGCTGTTGATTTTGATGTTGTATCCAACCCTGAATTTTTACGTGAAGGAGTTGCTGTTGAGGATTTCATGAAACCTGACAGGGTTGTGATAGGGACAGAATCTGAGCGTGCAAAAAAATTGATGAACGAACTCTATGCGCCTTTTGTTCGCTCAGGTAATCCATTAATATTCATGGACATTCGATCTGCAGAATTAACAAAATATGCTGCAAATTCTTTTCTCGCTACAAAAATCTCATTCATGAATGAGATTGCACAGCTTTGTGAAAGGCTTGGTGCAGATGTTGACATGGTGAGGCTTGGCATTGGAAGTGATGCAAGAATTGGGAAGCGATTTCTCTTTCCGGGTATTGGATATGGAGGAAGCTGTTTTCCAAAAGATGTTCAAGCGTTGGTAAAAAGTGCAAATGAGGCTGAATATGATTTCAAAATATTGAATGCCGTAATGGAAGTAAACCAGAAACAGAAACAACACCTGATTCCAAAAATAAAGTCCCATTTCAATGGTGATTTGAAGGGAAAGCATTTTGCACTGTGGGGATTGGCATTCAAACCCAATACTGATGATATCAGGGAAGCACCGTCATTGGAACTTATCAGCTCACTTTTATCTGAAGGTGCAACGATATCTGCTTTTGACCCAGAAGCGATGAAAAATGTAAGGCAGCTTATTGGAGATGATATCAGCTATGCTGAAAGCCAATACGAGGCTCTTGAATCCGCAGATGCCTTAATCATTGCAACTGAATGGAATGAATTCAGGACACCGGATTTCTCAAAAATCGAACAGAGTTTAAAGGGTAAGGTGATTTTTGATGGACGCAATCTTTTCGACTTGGCTACCATGAAAGAGTTAGGATATCACTACGAGAGTATAGGAAGGGCTACAATTAATTAATTTTTATGAACAATAAACGGGTGCTAATCACTGGTGCTGCTGGATTTCTTGGATCGCATTTGTGTGATAGGTTTATCAAAGAGGGATTTGATGTTGTTGGTATGGATAATCTGATTACCGGGGACCTTAAAAATATAGAACATCTCTTCAAACTTAAAGAATTTGAATTCTATCACCACGATGTAACAAAGTTTATTCATGTTCCAGGCAATATTGATTTCATCTTGCATTTTGCATCTCCTGCTAGCCCCATCGATTATTTGAAAATCCCGATCCAAACTCTGAAAGTGGGTGCTTTGGGAACACATAATTGTTTGGGCCTCGCAAAAGCAAAAGGTGCACGCATGCTTGTCGCTTCTACCTCTGAAGTGTATGGTGATCCACTGGTACATCCCCAAACTGAAGAATATTGGGGAAATGTAAATCCTGTTGGGCCAAGAGGAGTATATGATGAGGCCAAGCGTTTCATGGAGTCGATTACAATGGCGTATCACACTTTTCATAATGTAGACACCCGCATCGTTAGAATATTT
>CANJEF010000220.1 GCA_947472965.1 Sphingobacteriales bacterium | reverse complement strand
TTTGTCCACCGGGAAAATTACCCTGTGTTTTGATATATCGAATTTTAGCAAAGTTCAGGATCTAAACTTTATTCAATTAGTTTTTCATTCCATTGGGAATAATACTTTAAATTCATTGAGGAATCAGTGTGGTAAACGGTTGTTCAGTTTCAAAATCAAAATAAATAATTATGACTTCACCTCAGGCAAAATTACCCGAACGTCTTTATTCTCTTGATGCGTTGCGTGGCTTTGATATGTTTTGGATTATGGGTGCAGAGGAAGTTTTTCACAAGCTGTATGAGGCTACTGGCTCTCCTTTTTGGGGAACTGTTGCCACAGAGCTCACGCATCCCCAATGGAATGGTTTTCATTTTTATGATTTGATATTTCCCTTGTTTCTTTTTATGGCCGGTGTGGCAACTCCTTTTTCTGTTGGTCGTGATTTGGAAGCAGGCAAATCCAAAAAAAGCATGCTGATGCGTGTGATTAAAAGAGGGTTAACGCTGGTGCTCTTGGGAATAATCTATAACAATGGACTGGAAATACGACCACTAGCAGAAATACGTTTTGGTAGTGTGTTGGGAAGAATTGGGTTGGCATATATGTTTGCCAACATCATCTATTTATATGCAAAGGAAAGGGCACAAATGGTTTGGTTTGCCGCGTTACTAATAGGATATTGGCTGATGCTCAGATTCAATGCTGCGCCTGGGTTTGCTGCTGGTGACCTTACCATGGAAGGTAATTTTGCTTCTTATTTAGACAGGTTGATGATGCCTGGTAAACTTTATTTGGGTATTCACGACCCCGAAGGATTAACATCAACCATACCTGCTATTTCTACCGGGTTACTTGGTATCATGACAGGCAATTACCTCAAGCATGGTAAAACAGACCCTGCTAAAAAATCACTTTACATGGCTGTTGTGGGAGTTATCTTAATCGTGTTGGCTCAACTATGGAATCTCACATTTCCTATCAACAAAAACCTGTGGACGAGTTCTTTTGCACTCAACGTTGGGGGATATAGTCTTATACTCTTAGGACTGTTTTACTATGTTATTGATGTTCTAGGATATAAGCAATGGGCTTTCTTTTTTAGGGTTATTGGGATGAATTCCATTTTGATTTATATATCTGGGTTGGTCATTGAATGGGAACATGCAACATCAGGAGCATTCAAATGGTTGGGACAACTGATTGGTGATCCATTTAATGCGGTGGTGTTGTCTATTTGCTATGTGTTCATAAAGTGGTTGTTCCTTTTATTCATGTACAGAAAAAAAGTCTTTTTAAGAGTTTGATTAAAGGGTGAACTGTTTGTTTTTAATCTTACTGTCGGCATAATAAAAAAAATATCATAGGAAGCCAGCATAAAAATTACAAGACCCTAAGTGATCACGGCTTTTGCGAGGTTTGTGAAGGAGGTGAGCAACGTCAAAAAGGATTGTTCTCCAAACGTAATTATCAGACTGGGGATTTGTTGGTTGCTTTTTCAGCATCAAATACCCAAGCTGAAGCTGAATGCCTCACAATTCAAATCGGAGAACGAGCGCATATTCACCTCTTGCCTGATTACTTGCAATTTGTTAATCACAGTTGCAGTCCCAATGTTTTGTTTAACACAAGCACGATGGAGCTTGAATGTGTTGCAACAATTCACAAAGGGGATGAGCTACGATTTTTCTATCCAGCTACTGAATGGGAGATGTCACAGCCATTCATGTGTAATTGTGGTGCAACCAATTGCTTGGGACTTATAACTGGAGCGGCTTTCATGCCGTTTGCTACTTTGGTGAAATATAAACTTTCTGATTTCGTGTTGAACATGCTCATGAGCAAAAAACGGTAAGTTTATATTTCACATATTTTAATTCATTTTATAAATAACTTAAGCGGCTTCGGTAGGAGTGTTAGAATTGTATTTTGTAAACAAAGTTTGGAAAAAATCCAAGCTGATATCTCCATCGCAGATCTTGACTTTTGTTATCATAGGTTTGTGAGAAAACATTTTTATGGTTTGTGACGTTTTGTAGGTCAAGCGATAACGTTTGGGAAACTTTTTTTACTCTACTATTGAATGTATATCCGAGTTTTACATCCATCCTAAAATAATTAGGATATTGAGTTGAATAAACATCAGTCGATAATTGTTCACGATCCCTATTCTGTGAACCCGCCAGATCAATTGGTGTATAATAACGGCCTCCGGCATTGGTGAATTTAAAATCTACACTGGTTTTATTTCTTTTACCTGAACCGATGCTCCATTCTTTCCCTGCTAGGATATTGTAGACGTATTTCCCATTAAACGCAGTGTTTCTCTCTACTCCATCACTCCCGGTGTATTTCGAATCATATAGCGAAGATGTGAACAATCCATAATATCCGCGACTAAAAAATTTCTCTAGTGTTAGTTCTATTCCGTAATTTTTACCAGTTCCCTTGTTTGTTAAATTGTCTTCCAAATCAGTTTTGAAACCAGCGCCTGTATTTAGCATGGAGTAGTTGCTGGAAAATGTATTTACAGGAACTTTATATAAACCTTGGTAATATAGCTCTGTTTTAACTCTCCAGTCTTGCGCAGGTTGAAAGTTATAACCTAATACTAAGTGATTGCTTTTGGTAAAATTTAGATTTTTATTATTATAACTATATGTTCCATCAGCATTTTGTGTTTGTAAAAAATACACATTGATGGGTTGCATTTGGGAATGAAGACCATACCCAAATGTTACACTATTTCTGGTATCTACATCGTATTTTATTCCTAACCTTGGTTCAACTGAAGTTGAATTATTCAAGAAGAATTTTTGTGCATGAATCCCTGTGTTTAGGGTTATCTTCTCAGATACATTGTATTTTAATTGAGCATATGCTTGTGCGAAATTGGTTTGGCTATTGTAGTCCCATATCTGTTTAAAATCATCTATAGACCTTTGTTTCGTTTTATAATAGAAGTTTAAGCCCACTAATTGATCTTCAATACCAATTTTTACAAATACTCTTGAATTGATTTTTGAATTAAATGATGTGCTAAAATTGTATCCCGTTTTTGCCGTATTTGAAACTTCTCTTTGATATGAGGCAAGTGTTACTCTATCAACATCATAATCGGTAATATCTGTACTTGAATAATTTAATCCAATGTTAGTGCTTAAAAAAGATCTACTATTAATTTGTTTTGTATGCGTTAATCCTATGATTCCGATTTTACTTCCGAAATCCGTTTCATTGTTATTTCCGTAAAGAGAATTTTTATTACCCCCACTTTGTAAATTTATACTACTTGTACCTAGAATTCCAAATAGAGAAAATCTCCCAATTTTTGAAGTGCCTGTATTTATTTTGAATGATAAATCTTGATATGTCGGCGTTGCTGTAGTGCCTATATTAATTCCAGCTGCCTGCGCTACTCCCGCTAAAGAATATCTATAACCTACTAAATAGGATGATCCACTATTCTTATTAATTGGTCCTTCTGTTGTTGCTTCTAAGCCTGTAATAACCCCTAGCTGTAAGGTGGTTTCTCTTTTTTTATTATTACCGTTCCTGAATCCAATATCAAATACACCTGCATTGGCATTGCCATATTCAGCCGGAAAAGCAGAAGTAAAAAAATCTGAGTTTTTTAATAAGTTGGTATTTAAAGCACTCACGGCGCCACCAGTAGTTCCAACCGATGCAAAATGATTGGGGTTGGTAACATTCATCCCATCAATTTTCCATAGCACACCTGTTGGTGAATTACCTCTAATGACTATATCATTTCTGCTGTCATCCGGCGTGCTTACACCGGCAAAATTAGCTGCCAGACGTGCGGGGTCACTTCTTCCTCCTGCATAGCGATTG
>CANJEF010000219.1 GCA_947472965.1 Sphingobacteriales bacterium | reverse complement strand
AATGGCCGGCGATCAAGGCAAACTAAAAGAAATAACCGAATTACGACCGAAATATTCCTTCCGATTATTGGTTGATGATGCGCACGGCTTTGGAACCCTGGGAAAAACTGGGGCAGGAGCAGGTGAAGAACAAGGCATCCAAGACAAAATTGATTTATACTTCTCAACATTTGCCAAGTCAATGGCATCAATAGGTGCGTTTATCGCTGGACCAAAACAGATTATTGACTACATAAGGTACAATATCAGAAGTCAGATCTTTGCAAAATCATTGCCAATGCCAATTGTAATGGGTAATCTCAAAAGACTTGAATTGCTAAGAACAAAACCTGAACTCAAAGACAAGCTTTGGGAAAATGCACTCAAACTTCAAAATGGATTAAAAGAAAAAGGATTCGATATAGGGAAAACAGATTCTGTAGTTACTCCGGTATATATGATGGGAGGAGTTGAAGAAGCGACGCATATGGTTACAGACCTCAGGGAAAACTACAATATCTTCTGTTCAATCGTTATCTACCCTGTAATACCCAAAGGTCATATCATTTACAGGCTGATTCCAACTGCTGTTCATACAGATGAAGACATTGCATTAACCCTTAAGGCGTTTGAAGAAACCAAGAAAAAATTGGATGAGGGATTGTATAGAAGTGAAGAAATTGCCCCAATGGCTCAAGCATAAGAGATCTAATTAAATTCAAATTTTTATAAAAGAACCACTACCGACAGGTAAGTGGTTCTTTCTTATTTTCGGGTCTTTTGCTTGGATTACACTTTAAAATCGAAGTGAATTATTTCAATTGCCCACTAACTTTTTTACTTCAATTTTGTTACATATAAAAATCAAAGGAATGAGAAAGGTTGTAATAGCGGTTACAGGAGCAAGTGGTTCGATTTATGCACAACTCCTCATCAATAAACTAAAGAGGATTGAATCTCAATGGGAAAAATTGGCAATCGTATTTTCAGACAATGCCAGATCTGTTTGGGAAACAGAGTTGGGGAATAGCCTTCATACTGAACTTGATCTTCCGGTTTACGAGAAATATGATTTTTCCGCACCATTCGCATCCGGCTCCGGTCAGTTTGACACTATGATCATCATCCCTTGTTCCATGGGAACAATGGGTAGAATTGCAAATGGTGTATCCAATGATCTTATTACCCGCGCTGCTGATGTTATTTTAAAAGAAAGAAGAAAATTGATTTGTGTTGCAAGGGAAGCCCCTTATAGTCTCATTCACATCAGGAACATGGAAACCATAACCTTGGCAGGAGGAATCATTTGTCCTGCGACCCCTTCGTTCTACAGTCTACCCAAAACCATTGAAGAATTAGCCTCTACCGTTGTTGATCGTGTTATTGACTTGGCTGGATTTAACCTAGCATCCTTTAGATGGGGGAATGAGTAATCAGCGCAAATCAATCAATTCTGTACCCGGAAATTTTTTAGCACTGAAAACAAATGCATCGTCAGGAATTGGAATATTTGTAGTGAACGTATTAATCGCATAAACATAGCGGTTCCCGCTTTTTTCAAAAACACGGGTCGACATAATCATCTTGGCAGATTTATCCACTTCAAGAATTACTTTGAAAAAAGCCTTGGATTTATCGATGGGTGTCAATTCAACAACTTGATAAATTTTTCCATTTTTTTTAATCTCTGGATTCAAGTAAAAAAGAAAATCCTTATCGTAAAAATTAGTAAATAGCTTTTGTGGAGTGATAGAACCACTGCTATTGTCTAAAGTGGAAAGCTGCACTTCTTTGGCGGCCTTATCAAGTGTCCAAATACTTGTTCCGTCACAGAAAATTTCCTGCCCGGTAATTGACACTTGGTATTTTACTCCTTTCATTAAAACAGTACCTGTTTTGGTCCCCTGCAGTTTACCTGAAGCATTTTCAATCTTAAGTGAGAAGTTGGCCTTCATTGTTTTGAAAGTCTTGAATTTTGCACTAACCGCGTCCAATACTTTTTTTGCTTCAGCATCACTTGTACCAATACCCTTGGGTACTTGTGAATTTGATATCAAGCTTATTGACAATAATGAAAATACAACACAGATAATTTTGTAACGCATATAATCAACTGGTTAAGCAAGCCTTAATTAGTGTACTTTAATATGCAAAGAAAGGATTATTCTATGGAATTAAGAAACTGCTCAAGTTCGAACTCTGATTTATAGAACACTTCTCTGACTTTACTTCCCTTGCTGGGTCCAACAATACCAGCAGCCTCAAGCTGGTCCATCAATCGTCCTGCCCGATTATAGCCTAACTTCATTCTTCTTTGAAGCAATGAAGTGGATCCCATTTGACTTTGAACAATTAGCATTGCAGCATCCTTAAAAAGAGGGTCTCTACTTAACAAATCAAGTTCACGGTCATCAACGTCCTTTTCATCTACCACCTCGGGCAATTCAAATACTGTAGGATACCCTTGTTGCTTTCCGATGAATTCAACCACTTTTTCAACTTCAGGCGTATCTACAAAACCACACTGAACCCTTGTTACTTCGCCCATATAGGAAATCAACATGTCCCCTCTTCCAATCAACTGCTCTGCACCTCCCTGATCAAGTATCGTTCTGCTATCCACCTTCGACGATACCTTGAATGCAATCCTTGCAGGGAAATTGGCTTTAATTGTACCTGTAATGATATTTACAGATGGTCTTTGTGTAGCAACAATCAGGTGAATTCCAATAGCCCTTGCAAGTTGTGCAAGTCTAGCAATTGGTGTTTCAATCTCTTTGCCTGCAGTCATTATTAAGTCTGCAAACTCATCAATAACCAACACAATAAAGGGTAAAAATTTATGCCCCTTGTTGGGATTTAATTTTCTTGCAGCAAACTTCTCATTGTACTCACGGATATGCCTGGTACCGGCGTCTTTCAACAAGTCATAACGTTCATCCATTTCAATGCAAAGTGCATTCAAGGTGTTGACAACTTTTCGGGTATCCGTTATAATAGCGTCTTCATCACCAGGAAGTTTTGCCAGAAAATGTTTTTCGATCATCCGATAAATACTAAGCTCTACTTTCTTGGGATCAACAAGCACAAACTTCAATTGTGAAGGATGTTTTTTATATAATAAAGAGACAAGAATAGCATTTAATCCAACCGATTTCCCCTGACCAGTTGCGCCAGCCATAAGCAGGTGAGGCATGGCAGCAAGATCAACTATGAAGTTTTCATTATCTATTTTCTTTCCCAAAGCGATGGGCAAGGCGAAGTCATTTTTTTGGAATTTTTCTGAAGCCAACAATGCCTTCATTCCAACAATGGTTTTTTTCACATTGGGCACTTCAATTCCAATTGTACCCTTTCCAGGGATAGGTGCAATAATCCTGATACCCAATGCAGATAAGCTTAAAGCAATATCATCTTCAAGGTTCTTAATCCGGGAAATTCTCACGCCTGCAGCAGGAACAATTTCATAAAGTGTAACAGTGGGGCCAATGGTTGCAAATATTTTTTGGATTTCGATATCGTAGTTTCGAAGCGTAGCCATAATCTGGTTTTTGTTCGCTTCCAATTCTTGCTGATCCATCACGATCTTATCACTTGAATGCTTTGCAAGCAAATCCAATGATGGGTAATTATAGTTTTTTAAATCTGCAATAGGATCATATTGGGGCAAGGCTAACACCGCAGCAGCCTTTTCAGATATATTGCCTTCTGATGCAACTGGTTTTATCTCCAGGTCGGGCTCATTATCAGAGTCCATTCCAGGGGAAGCAGAAAAAATCGGATCCAAAACCTCTTGCTTGATTTGCAAAGTCTCCTTACTCAATAACCCTTCTCCAACTTCATCCAAACCTGTTGGTGTATT
>CANJEF010000218.1 GCA_947472965.1 Sphingobacteriales bacterium | reverse complement strand
TGGGCGTAAATGCTGTTTATCCCAAACGTAAAGGTTAATAATCCTTTTTGAGTGTGTGGTGTTGGATAAGTTAAATTGCGGATTGTGTTGTGGTCGGAATATTTGAATAAAGAACATTCATCATTAACCATAGCCATTGAGGGTTTTAATCGCACCAGATAAATTTAAAGGAAGTATCGATTCAATCTCCTTGTGTAATCAAATACGCAAGGAGATTCTTTTTTTATACCCTGATGCAAAAGTAAGTTGTTATCCGCTCGCTGATGGGGGCGATGGTTTTTCAGATATCATTCGTTATTACTTTAATACAAATAGTGTAATCACTGAAACGGTAGATCCCATTGGCAGACCCATTCTTGCAGCATATCAAATGTCAGTGGTGGATTCATTGGCCTATATTGAAATGGACTTGGCCAGCGGATTTTCGCTATCGGAAACATACATAAGTTTTTCACTTGCAACCATTGTGATGAGTGCAACTGTGTTGCTGACAGTATTGTTACTTTCGATGATATTGATTTGATCAAATAATAAATTATGAAAAAAGCTTTATTGCCTGTTTTAATTCACTTGTTGTTTTCAGGATTCATTTTTGCACAGGAACTTCCATTGTGGGAAAAAAAGTATGATGAAACGGTTCCAAAGGATTGGTTAATTCATCCGATTGTACAAAAAGCCAATGCCTTTTATAGCGCAGACAAGAAAAATATTATTTTGTACAACGGCTTGGTGAAAAGAAGTTTTAGGGTCAGTCCAAATGTTGCCTGCATCGATTTCAAGAATATGTCAAACGGACAACAATTGTTACGTGCTATTCGTCCTGAAGCTATTGTTACCATCGAAGGCGTTCCTTATGACGTGGGCGGTTTACATGGCCAGACAGAAAAAGCATATTTACAAGAGGAGTGGATTGATGGATTTAAAAAGGGCCTTGGCGACTTTTCCATGAAGCGCATCGACGTTGAAGAAATCAAACCGGGAATTCAATGGAAAAAAAGTACATGGGGTGCTGTAAATAAATTCGGGACTGGTAAAATGATTTCTTTCACCTATGATTCTCCATTCAAAAATCTTTATGGCGTTGAAGTGGTGGTGCATTATGAACTGTATGATGGACTTCCCCTGATTGTAAAATGGGTTTCTGTAATTAACAATAAGGATCGTCCATTGGTTGTAAATAGAATCATTAATGAGTCGCTCGGATTGGTTGAAGAAGAAAGCGCAGTGGTGGGCAGTCCTGACCAAATGAAAAAGCAACACGGAATCTATGTAGAAACAAATTATGCATTTAACAATGCCATGCGGTATGATATCAGTGACCAAACAACACATTGGTTGACTGATTCAACCTATACATCTCAAGTAAATTACAATTACCAAACACCTTGTGTATTGGAAGTTTATCCGGAGAAAGTAACTGCTGTGACATTGTCGCCTGGCGAAACCATGAACTCTGTTCGTACCCATGAATTGTTGATGGACAGTTATGATCGTGAACGGAGGGGATTGATGATCCAGCGCATGTATTCTACGGTAGCACCATGGACAACCCAGAATCCGATTTTTATGCATTTGGTAAGCAAGAATGATGAGGAGGTAGTCAATGCAATTGATCAATGTGCTGCTACCGGATATGAAGCCTTGATATTAAGTTTTGGGAGTCACTGTAACATGGAAGATACCAGTGCCTCAAATGTTTTGCAGTGGAAGAAGCTAGCTGATTATGCGCACAGTAAAAATATTTTGATTGGTAGTTATTCGCTGTTCAGCAGCCGGAGGATTGATGATGAAACAGATGTTATAGATTCCAAGACGGGGAAACCAGGTGGTGCTTTTTTTGGCCATGCGCCTTGCATGGGAAGCAAGTGGGGGCTTACATATATTGATAAATTGAAATATTTCATCAGTAAAACAGGTTTCAACCTTTTTGAGAATGATGGTCCTTACCCCGGTGATGTATGTGCTTCGACGGTGCATCCTGGTCATGTTGGTTTGGATGATTCCCAATGGAAGCAGATGCAGTTGCAAAAAGGATTGTATAGGTGGTGCAACGAAAATGGGGTGTATGTGAATGCGCCTGACTGGTATTTCTTGGACGGAACGCATAAGATTGCGATAGGATATCGTGAAGTGAATTTTTCATTGTCACGCGAGCAACAAAAAATCCTAAATAGGCAAAACATCAATGATGGCACCTATGAAAAGTCACCTTCCATGGGGTGGGGGTTTGTGCCACTCACGAAATACCAGGGAGGCGGTCCGGAAGCTGTGTTAGAGCCATTGGAAGAACATTTGAAGGATTATGAAATGTTGATGGTACAATATTATGGTGCGGGCGTGCAGGCCTGTTACCGTGGTCCAAGGTTGTATGATGGTGAAAAGACAAAGGCGCTTGTGCGCAAGACCATCAGTTGGTATAAGAAGTACCGTGATATTTTAAATGCGCCGATTATTCATTTACGAAGGGCCGATGGAAGGGATTGGGATGGTTTCATGCATGTGAGTACTAAATTAAAAGATAGGGCTTTTGTGTTGTTGTTCAATCCAAAAAAGCAGGAGATGAAGAGAAGTATTAGTTTACCAATGTATTATACTGGTATCAAAGGATCTCTGATTGTTGGAAAATCAGATCAACATCATCAACTTAAAACCATCAGCGGGGATAAGATCACTCTTGAGGCAACAATTCCAGCAGAAGGGTATAGCTGGTATCTTATACGGATAGCATCCCAATAATCCCATTCATAGCAATCTTGTATGTTATCATTAAAGTATTTTATTATATTGATTTTGTTGTGTTCGCTTGCAAAAACACAAGCACAGCATACCCGTGATAGTATCCAACTTTTGGATGAAATAATTATCACCGCTACAAAAACACCTTTGCAAAAAGCAGTACTCCCTTATGCTGTTTCAACTCTTGATAAGGAATTTTCATCTCGTCAATTATCAAGAACTGTACCCGAATCCTTGTTTGGTATGCCTGGAGTGTATGTGCAAAAGACAAATCACGCTGGTGGATCCCCATTCTTAAGGGGATTAACAGGTAATCAAACATTAATATTGATTGATGGGATACGATTGAATAATTCAGTATTTAGATATGGGCCTAATCAATACTTGACGCTTGTTGATCCTTTTATTGTAGAAAAGATAGAAGTAGTGAAAGGAACGGGTTCCGTACAATATGGTTCTGATGCAATGACTGGAGTGATAAACATCAATACAACATCTTTGAAATTATTGGATAAGCCCCGATGGAGTGAATCTTTAACAACGCGTTACATTGCAGATGGAATGGAGTTTTCGGCTCGTCCTGAATTGAAGTATGAAGGAAAAAAATATGCTTTCATGGTTGGGGGATCAGCTAAAAATTTTGGTGACCTGAAAGGAGGGGATACAACTGGTTTCCAACGTCCATCTGGCTATTCTGAAAAATCATTTGATGCTAAATTTTTGGTTGATTTGGGTTCGGGATGGAAGATCAATGGGGCCTATCAATTTCTACAGCAGAGCAATGTTCCTGTATACCATAAATATCAACTGGAGAATTTTAAGATTAACACATCTGATCCACTTTCAAGGGGATTTGCCTATATAAGATTAAATAAAAAGTTCAATGGTAATCACCTGAAGGCAATTGAAATGTTCATTTCCAATCAGTCCATTACGGAGCAACGATTTGCCCAGAAAAATGATGCTATCTTTTTTCGTTCAGAGAAAGATGCTGTATCTACATGGTCAACAGGTGCTGATATCAATCTCCAGTTTTTCCCTTGGTGGTCAGCTAATACCGGTGTCGAAATTTATTCCGACCAAATACTGAGTGCCCGTAATGATAAAAATACCTTAATAGGTTTGAAT
>CANJEF010000217.1 GCA_947472965.1 Sphingobacteriales bacterium | reverse complement strand
GTGGATTAAGATTGCAAAATAATTACGGAGATCAAAAATCATATTATACAATTAAAGTAGATAGTGCAAACCTTGTTACTGCTCAACGATCCAATTCACTGCCCATAACACTTACTGTAGGAGGAAAAGACCTCTTGTTCGAAAAATTAAACCCTTTTTCAGGATGGAAATTAGTAAGGGATGCAAAAGGAAAAGTTCAGGGAATTGAATTCTCTCATTTTTTCCCAGGATACGGGCCTGTACGTTATAACAAAAAAATCAGCGACTCAATTCCAAAAACAAAAAACCCTGCCAAAATTGATAGTGCAACTTTATCGAAATTCATAGGAGTATATGAATTTGAAAATAATGGCTTAAGGCTAATTGAGCGAAAGAAAAACGACTTGTTCATCTATGATCCAACACTAGGTATGCGAATTCAATTGCTTTGGATAAAGGACAACGAATTTTGGATGAAAGAAACCGATACTCCCTTTTTGTTTACCCAAGATGAAAAAGGAATTATCAATGGATTTACCTACTCAAACGGATTCAAGCAGATAAGAGTAAAAAGAGTTTATAACGATACAAAATAATAAATATGAAAAAGGTCACTACAGTTCTATGTATTGCATTGGTAATGCAATTTTCAGTTAATTCCCAAGAAATTGGCATCCAACTCTACTCAGTCCGAAACGAAATAAAAAGCGACCTACAGTCAACTCTAGAAAAAGTACGTGCAATGGGTATAAAAGAGTTAGAGGGTGGAGAGCTCTATGGAATGGAGATACATGAATACCGAAAGATGCTCGACAAAATGGGCTACAAGATGATAAGCATAGGTGTTGAATATGCTGATTTGAGTAAAGACCTCAGTCCAATCATCAAAAAAGCCAAAGCCTTAGGCGCAACATATATTACATGCTTTTGGATACCCCATCAGGGAAATGAATTTAGTGTCACTGATATCAATGCTGCAGCTGAATTGTTCAATAAGTCAGGAAAGGTTTTTCAAGAAAATGGACTTAAATTTTGTTACCACCCACATGGTTATGAATTTCGCCCTGGAAAAAATGGAACACTATTCGACGAACTGGTTGCAAAAACAAATTCCAACTTTGTAAATTTTGAACTTGATATTTTTTGGGCAAAGCAAGGTTGTGATGACCCAGTCCAACTTCTTAAAAAATATCCTTCGCGATTTTTACTGTTGCATTTAAAGGACAGGCAAATTGGAACTATATGTAATGATTCAGGAGAAGCTGATGTTGAATCAAATGTGGTACTCGGAAATGGTGATGTCAATATCAAGGAAATCATGAACGCAGCAAAAAAATCATCCGTTAAGCATTACTTTATTGAAGATGAATCGAGCCGTGTTATGAAACAACTGCCGCTCAGTTTGAAATACCTTAAGTCCTTGAAATAATTACTTCAGTGATAACTCATCCAATTGCTTCCCAAATATTTTTAATGACAATTGATTGAGTTTATCTTTACTTCCCTTAAAATGCATCGTTCGATGAAAATGTGAAATCGATTGTCCAGGTGCCAATGCAGCAGCAGGGGATGAACTTTCCAATTCATAAAATTTACCCATTTGTTTGCCGTCAATGGGACCATCATTGTATGCATTTACTGCATCGCCAGAAAAGGGATCTTCCTGTATCTTCCAAAGTGAATTCACATAATCTCTTCTATCAGGATGTATACTAAACTGAGCAATTGTCAATACTCCATTCTTTGAATCATAGCTTCCTGCAATGGGAAGGGCTGCGGCAGGCGATATTCCAATTTTGCTTCTGTAATTCCCATCGGCCATGAAAAACAACATATCATCTTTTTTCTCAAGCCGATTAACAGGAACTTTCCCAAAATAATCATCAGTAACCATTTTAGCTCCATTTAGTGAATCACTTTTCCTAATAGGTATGATAATAGTGGTGCTGTCATCCGCATTCAACATGCTCAAAATCCAAATTGACAACAAACCTGTCTTTTTATCCCAGCTTACCTTGCCTGTATTAACCAAAGTGTTGTCTGACTGAAATCCCACCACATGCAATCCATCTGGAACTTCCCCTACATATTCCTTAACCTCGCTTTCAGTGAGCAAGCTAATAGTTCTATTCACCTGCAAGTCAAATGCAGTTCCTGAATAATTTTCCAGGTGCATTTTCTTTTCAAACCGGGCTTTTGTATTATCAACAGCAATCAAATCAAAAGGCTCTGTATCAATTTCTTTAGGTACATACCAATTCTCAAAAACGAAGTCCTTGCCTTTTTTGAAATAGATTGAAAACTGTCCACCTTCAGGACCCAACCAAAACCTTTCCTCGCCACCATAGGCAGTAAAATGGGCTGTTGGCTTGCCTGTTGAAATCAAATCATGGTTCAACCAACCAAAGCTTTGTCCAGTTGCACCTTCAGAAGTACTTGTCATAACCCTTCCTTGATAAGCAGGAAGAACCAACACTTGTGCCTTGCTGCTGTCATCACTTAACACAATGATATCCTTGTGGAATTTTTTCAAAAAATTCAAATCATATCCAAAAGTTCCTTTGCTGAATTCCATTTGCTCTTTTTGAGTTTCCTGCTTGCATGAAAAAAATTGAATCAATAAAAAAATGAACAATACTTTTTTCATAGTGTACTAAATTAAATTAAAAATGAAGCAGTTTGTCTATACATTCAGCTAACCTTGATTTTGCAAGATACTGTTGCTCCAACTCCAATGAAAATGGAATGGGGGTATCAATGCTCGCACAACGCATCACAGGTGCATCCAGCTGCTTGAAACAATATTCGGATACCCATGCTGCAATTTCTGCACCGATACCACCAGTAAGACTATCCTCATGCAAAATCAAAACACGATTTGTTTTGGCAACAGTAGCCCTGATAGCATCAAGATCAAGTGGCAACAAGGTTCTCAAATCGATTATTTCAATCGATGTTTCCCTATCCTGTTCTGCATACGCTGTAGCCCAATGAACACCTGCACCGTATGTAATGATACTGATATCATTTCCTTCTCTTATCCGCTTTGCTTTCCCAATGGGTACTTCAAAAGGTTCAGGCTCTACCATTCCCGAAATACTCCTATACAACGCTTTGTGCTCGAAATACATCACTGGATTAGGATCATTGATTGCTGACATCATCAATCCTTTTGCATCAGCAGGACTTGAAGGATATACAATCTTTAGACCGGGCACATGAACAAACCATGCCTCATTGCTTTGCGAATGAAATGGGCCAGCACCAACACCTGCACCTGTTGGCATCCGAATTACTACATCTGCATTCTGTCCCCAGCGATAATGAATCTTTGCAAGGTTATTTACAATTTGATTAAATCCAACCGTAACAAAATCGGCAAATTGCATTTCAACCACCGACTTATTCTTTTCCAAACTCATTCCCAAGGCTGCGCCTATTACAGCACTTTCACACAAGGGTGTATTGCGTACGCGGTGAGTGCCATATTTATCAGCAAGTCCTTCTGTAACTTTGAAAGCACCCCCATAGCCAGCAATATCCTGTCCCATGATTACCAAGTTGTCGTGCAAAAAAAGACTTTGATCAAGTGCTTCGGAAATGGCATCAATAAAACGAATGGGCTCTGTTCTGTTGGGAACAAAGAGATCTTTTAGTTTCGGATTTTCAGTAGAAATATTTGGAGCAAATACATCGCTGAGCTCTTCTTGAATGGTAGATGTATTTTTTTCAAATGAAAAACCAGCTTTGAGTTCTGAATCGATGTTGGATTTAAACTCTTCTGTTATTTGTTTGATGCCATCTGCAGAGATCAGGTTTGACTTCAACAACCAATCTTCATAGCATGTAATCGGATCTTTTTTGGACCACAATTCAAATAATTCAGTTGGAACGTATTT
>CANJEF010000216.1 GCA_947472965.1 Sphingobacteriales bacterium | reverse complement strand
CTTCTTTCAACTGTTTTCTTTGGAAACTCTTTCCTTATTTCTGTTTGAACATCATAGTTACTTAAGACAGTTCTTGTTTGATTATAAATTCTTCCTTCAAGTGTTTGATCTTCACATTTTTCATGAAACTCATCGATGGTGAGGGACTTGAAAGTGGCCTCAGTACCATCACTTAAAAAAGCATTCACTTCAAGTAGATGTTCTCTTACACTTCTATACACAACCGAGTTAGATCCGCATGAATTGTTACCAACCATTCCACCAATCATGGCCCTGTTGGCGGTTGATGTTTCCGGACCAAAAAACAATCCATGTGGCTTAAGGAACATATTCAGCTCATCACGCACAACGCCAGGCTGAACCCGAACCCATTTTTCTTCCTTGTTCAGTTCAATGATGCCGTTAAAATGTTTGGAAACATCAACGATGATGCCATTCCCAACAACTTGTCCTGCCAATGATGTCCCAGCCGTTCGGGGAATCAATGAAGTGTTTTCAGCAGTTGCAAAAACAATCAATTTTTTAATATCAGATTCAGTCTTGGGTATGGCAACAGCGAGTGGCAGTTCACGGTAAGCGGAAGCATCTGTTGCATAGAGCGTACGCATTGTTTTATCCAAAAACAAATCGCCCTCCAGCATCGAACCCAGCTTTTTCAGCTTTTCTTCCATTAGGATAAATTATTGGTCGTAAAGTTACCTACTTTATCGGTTTAAGTGGAAAGGCTGTTTAATTAAATGCTATGGATTGGCTATAAAATGAATGTCTTTTACTTCAACAATTTTTTTAGAGTACCCTTTCAAAGAAACGTTGAGCATGGCATGTGCGAGCTCATCCAAGGTAGATGTGAATTTAGACAGCACCAACCTGAAAAAGGGGTACATCCATCCAATATATTTATAATAGCGATGGGTGTTTTTCATCCCTTCAATAGGATGCAGGTAGCCAGGCCTGAAACAGTAAACATCCTTAAAAGGCAATTGCATAAGATCGTTTTCCGTTTTACCCTTGATCCAGGCCCACATTGAGTTTCCATCTTCCGTGCTATCGGTTCCCGAACCTGAAATGTAGGAAAACACGGCTTGTGGACTCACTTTCAGCAAGGTGTTTGCAAAATGCATGGTGAGCGTATGCGTCAACTCGAAGTATTGGGCCTCTTTCATGCCAATGGAGGACACACCCAAACAAAAAAGACAAGCATCATAGTCATTTAGTTGATCTTCGATAGGTGACAGGTCAAAAAAATCCTGATGGACCAATTCTTTCAACTTTGGATGCTCCCAGCCTAGCGACTTTCTATTTACAATCAGTACCTCATCTACTGCAGCATGCCTAAGCGCTACATGCAACACACCCTCACCAACCATGCCCGTGCTACCTGTGATAATGACTTTCATGTTATATGATTTCAAAATTTCTAAATGAAAACAACCGTTTACCCGTTAGCTTTTCAAGTAAATACATTATCCATTTCTTTGTGGTGAATTTTTTTCGCGTGACATCAATATCAACTGTCCAGTTCTTTTCACCAATTCGCTTCTCCATGACCTGTGGATGGGTGCCTTTAAAAATTTCCATTGAATCGTAATCATCGTAGTTAAAAACACCTTCAATACTGTCAATTCTTTTTTTCATTTCATTCCCCATCCAATTCTTGCTGAGGTTTCTGAGTTTATGATCCATCAATTTGGGGTTTTTCACCCACCCGTAATGATACATACTGGCATCGATAAGTTTGCAAGGAAGGCGCTTGCCATCCATCCTAAAACCTTGTGCATCCCTATAAGAAGAAATGCGGCTATCGTTTCTAATGATGCGAATTTCCTTATTATACCATTGTCTGCTATTGCCATAATAATCATAGGTTCCATAGAAATGAACGTAGTTGAACACCAATCCCAGCACTTCACTTTGATCTTTGTAATCATTGCAGGCTTTTGTGATGGCAGCGTGGTATTGTTCATGAACAACTTCATCGCATTGGATATAAAAGGCCCAGGTGCTTTCAGGCGAAATTTGTTTGAATGCCTTATCCGTTTCTATAGCCATCACTTTTCCTCCGGGGAGCTTTGACAAATCCCATTCACTGTGTACGATTTTTATTTTGCTTGAGTCGATGCTGCGAATCAACCCTTCCGTATCGTCATCGCTTTTGCCTATCGAGACAATCATTTCATCTACAACAGGAAGGATGGACCTGATTGCCTCCACGGCAGGATAGTCGTTGATGATTGCATTTCGAATGATTGTAAAGCCGGATATTTTCATCTATTGCTATTTGAAATGATGTCAAAACTAAACGAAGATATTATGAATTGATGAAAGCGGATGCTTATCTTTAAAGCAAGAACCTTCAACCAAAATTGAAAATCGCTTCAATGAAAAAAATTTTTACAAACCTCACCTTTTGGGTTTTGCTGGCCATCACATCAGGTGCACTGATTGGGCATTTTTACCCATCAACTGGAGTGGCCATGCAACCCGCAGGAACCTATTTTATCAATGTGGTGAAGATCTTCATCAACCCAATTATTTTTTTGACGATCTCCTTGGGAATCAGTGGCATGAACGACCTGAAAAAGGTAGGACGTGTGGGGGGAAAAGCCATCCTGTATTTTGAAATTGTTACTACACTTGCATTGCTCATTGGAATTTTAGTCGCCCATTTCATCCAACCCGGAGCGGGTGTAAATACCAGCGCTGTTCAAGGTGGCGACATCAGCAAATACACCACCGGTGCTAAATCATTTTCATGGTTAAAGTTTTTCAAAGACAACCTCACTATTCAGGTATTGCTGTTTTCAATAATTTCTGGGATTGTTATCAGCAAGCTGAACTCGAGGGAAAAAATTATTGAGCCGCTCAAAACAATTTCAAAGTACGTTTTCAAGGGATTGCATATTGTAATGCTCTTTGCACCCATCGGCGCATTTGGTGGGATGGCTTTTACCATTGGTAAATATGGTATAGCAACCTTGTTGCCATTGGGTAAACTGATGCTCACCGTTTATATTACCATGATCATTTTTGTGTTTGTGGTGTTGGGATCGATCTTACAATACTACAAGATCAGCATTTTGAAATTTTTAAATTATATCAAGGAAGAACTCCTGATTGTATTGGGAACATCATCTTCTGAAGCAGCGCTACCCTCTCTCATGGAAAAACTGGAGAAGATGGGATGTGCCAAGCCGGTGGTTGGTTTGGTTGTTCCCGCAGGATATTCTTTTAACCTCGACGGTACAACCATCTACCTTTCCATGGCTGTACTTTTTCTAGCACAGGTCTTTAAAGTTGATTTAACGTTTGAACAAGTGCTTACCATCATTGGTATATTGATGATCACATCAAAAGGAGCTGCAGGCGTTACAGGAAGTGGTTTTATTGTACTTGCATCAACGTTGAGTGCCATCAATGTAATTCCAATAGAAGGACTTGCATTGTTATTGGGTGTAGACAGGTTCATGTCGGAAGCAAGGGCCATCACCAATTTCATTGGCAATGGAGTAGCAACTGTATTTCTTTCAAACCAAGAAAAGGCTTTTGATAGAAAGCGAATGGAAGCTGCATTTGCGAGGGAGGAGTATGAGTATGAGTTGAATTGATAGACGTTTGGAGTCAGACGACAGAAGTCAGACATCAGAAGTCAGACGACAGACATCAGAAGTCAGACGACAGAATTTAGAAGACAGAAATCAAGAGTCGGGTATCAGGATTTATATCTGCCGCGGCGGTCCCGGGTTAAATATCAGTCTCACCAAAGATGAACAGTTAAAATGCTGACCGTAGCGTCAGCATTCAAATCCCAGTCTCGCTAGATGAAAACCAACCACTTACCTTTATTCGTAGGTGGTTTTTTATTTTATGTAAGGTTTTTGAAAAAAAGAGACCCCTATTGCT
>CANJEF010000215.1 GCA_947472965.1 Sphingobacteriales bacterium | reverse complement strand
GGTTAGTGTTTAAAGGTGAGGGTTTAGAGTTTAGAGTTTAGGGTTTAGACGTTATATGTTAAGGTTTAGAGTTTAGTGTTACGAGTTTAGGGTTACTAATTTAGAGTTTAGGGTTTAGAGTTTACTGATGATTTCTAAACATCTAAACATTTCTTGGTTTTTAGATTCAAGGTGCTTCTTTCTAAACCCTAAACTCTAAACCTGTCTCCTGACTCCTGACGTCTGTCTTCTGAATTTTACAACGTTGTAATGAATTCCCGAACTTCTTGCAGTGATTTTTTGAAATGAATTTGTGGAGGGATTTTGTTTTCATACGATGCGGCAAGTCTGCCGGAGATGATCATAGGCACCGAACCAAAGCGGTTCAATGAATGCTGTATGAAACGGTCGAAGCTGAAAATGGTCGAGACCGATGTAAGGTGGGTATAGATAAAATCTGGTTTTTTGTGTTTGATGACGTATTCAACATCTTCAACAGGAACATTTGTACCAAGGTACAGCACCCGTATGCCTTTGCTCTTAAGCATATATTGAATAAACAACAAACCAAGCTCATGAAATTCCCCTTCTGGCAGAAAAAGTATACATGACTTTGTATTGTATAATCTGGACGAAATGGATTCAGTTCCAACGATTAATTTTTGTCGGATGATATTGGAAACCAGGTGTTCTTGGGCAGGGTTGATATGACCCGTAATCCAGAGCACACCAATTTTTTCCATGAAGGGGAAAATAATTTGGCTGATGGTTTTTTCAATCCCTCTTTTGCTGATGTACTCTTCAAGTTGTATTTCAAAGCCGTCAATATCCATATCAACCATGGACTGGATGAGTACATTGATAACATTTTCTTGCTGAGCCTCGATGCTGTTGATGCTGATGATCTTACCATTGATATCCGTGTCAGACATCTTATCAATCTGAGAGATCTTGAAGCCGTATTTGTTTAGAAGGGAGATGTTCAGGATCTTCTTGAGTTCCTGGTTATTGTAGTAACGAATATTGGTATCCGTGCGCTGGGGCTTTAAAAAATGATAGCGCTGTTCCCAAATCCGAATCGTATGGGCTTTTATTCCAGTCAGGTTCTCCAGGTCCTTGATAGTAAACGCATTCATGAAAAGTATAACACAGTTGGAGCAAAAAGGTTTAGGATAAGGTTCCCAGAATTCTAAATTCAAGCATTATACCAAAGACTATGCTTTTATTTGCTCCAATATCTGGGCCAATGCTTTGGATAGTTTTAGCTGCTGCAGCCCCTCTAAATGACGTTCGTGGTGGAGGTCGGTTCCCAACAGATCTACCATTTTTTGGGCTGCCATGGATTCAGCGGCCTTGAGTACATTTGGACCATAATAGCCTGAGAATGAAAGCAGATTGCATTGAAATAAACAACCTGCATCACGAATTTCTTGCAAAGCATTTTTTCTGAGATGAAAATATTGATACCGTTCAGGGTGCGCAAAAACGGGCTGGTAACCTTGAAGTTGCATCTCAAAAATCACGTCGCGGAACTGTGGAGGAGGGGCAATGAATGAGACTTCAATCAACACCCAATTATCCTTGATGGTGAGAAGCTTTTCCTGCCCGCGCAAGAGCAGTTCAAAATTTGCATCCACCAGATATTCTGCAGCAGGCCTGACATGGTGTTTGATATCGGCCTCCTTCAGTGAAGCATCTAATATATCTTTTGAAGCTAAAATACTTTCCCTGTCGTTTTTCCAAATGTCTTCCATCACATGCGGCGTTCCCACAAAATTTTCATACCCCAACTCAATCATTCCCTTGATAAGAGATATCGATGTTTCAGCATCGGTAGAACCATCATCAATTCCAGGAAATAGATGTGAATGATAATCGGTTTTTAACTGATCAAATGGAAAAGATTCCTTTGGGCTTCGATTGAAAAAGCTAAACAAGTTGATAATTTATAAATAGAAAACTAAGAAACATCCTTGCCATATTTATATGAATCATAAACGGTGGTAACACCATCCCGCAATTCAATTTTGTATTTCCAACCAAGAGCACTGAGCTTGGAAACATCAAGAAGTTTCCTTGGTGTTCCGTCGGGCTTGGAATGATCGAAAACTATTGTGCCTTCGTAGCCTACCACTTCCTTGATCATTTGTGCAAGTTCGGCAATGGTAAGATCCCTGCCAGTGCCAATATTGACCAATCCTTCTGAATTGTAATTATCCATCAGAAAACAACAGGCAGAAGCGAGGTCATCTGCATGTAAAAATTCCCGTCGCGGAGAACCTGTGCCCCAAACTGTAACAGAAGGTTCATTATTTAAATTGGCCTCGTGAAATTTTCTGAGCAACGAAGGCAACACGTGTGCATTTTGAAGGTCATAGTTGTCATTCGGACCATACAGATTGGTTGGCATGACGGAAATGAAATTACAACCATATTGATCCCTGTATGCATCGCACATTTTAATACCCGCAATTTTTGCAATGGCATATGGCTCATTGGAATGTTCCAAAAGTCCTGTCAGCAGCACATCTTCCGACATGGGTTGGGGAGCCATTTTAGGATATATACAAGAGGATCCAAGAAACATGAGTTTTTGAACACCGGTTGCATAAGCAGCATGAATCACATTGGATTGAATCATTATGTTTTCATAGATGAAGTCGGCACGGTAGGTATTGTTCGCAACGATGCCTCCCACTTTTGCTGCAGCCAGAAAAACATAATCCGGCTTTTCCATTTCAAAAAAATCATTCACGGCCAACTGGTTTCTGAGATCGAGCTCAGCAGAGGTTCGCAATAAAAAATTATTGAAGCCTTTGGCTGAAAGATGTCGGTGAATCGCCGAACCTACCATTCCACGGTGACCAGCTATGTATATTTTTGAATGCGCGTTCATGATTTATTTCTTTTCGTATCGATGGAAATACCAATTCCCATATTAATCAGACAGTAGTCACTTGCCCTTTATATGCTACTCGTGCTGATTTTTTACCCTGAACCCAGAATCTTTCAAGAGCTTCTCCTTCTTAAATAACTGAAGATCACTTTGAACCATGTCATTGACCAACATGGGTAAATCATATTTGGGTTTCCAGTTTAATTTATTGTTTGCTTTTGAAGGATCACCTATCAAAAGTTCCACTTCCGTTGGCCTGAAGTAATTGGCATCCACAGCAACCACTTCCTTTCCTATTGTAACAGGATAATCAGGATTGGATGAAGAAGATACGTAGCCCTTTTCATCTACCCCCTCACCTTTGAATTCAATCCCAACTCCAATTTCTGCAAATGCCATGGAAACAAATTCCCTTACCGGCGTTGTGATTCCTGTTGCAATCACATAATCTTCTGCAACGGGTTGTTGCAAAATCAACCACATGGCTTCTACATAGTCTTTGGCATGGCCCCAATCCCTTCTTGCATCCAGGTTTCCAAGATAAACCTTGTCTTGCATGCCCAACGCGATCTTAGCAACTGCGCGGGTTATTTTGCGGGTTACAAACGTTTCGCCACGTAAAGGGCTTTCATGGTTGAATAGAATTCCATTCACGGCAAACATATTATATGCTTCGCGGTAGTTGACGGTAATCCAATAGGCGTAGAGTTTTGCTACAGCATAAGGAGACCTTGGATAAAAGGGTGTTGTTTCCTTTTGCGGAACTTCTTGCACCAATCCATATAATTCTGACGAAGAGGCCTGGTAAATTTTTGTTTTTTGGGTGAGTCCGAGTAACCTGACTGCCTCTAAAATTCGCAAGGTACCAATACCATCTGCATTAGCAGTATATTCAGGGGTGTCGAAGCTTACCTTCACATGGCTCATGGCGGCCAAATTATAAATCTCATCAGCCCCCCCCCCCTGCCCCATGCGAACCAGATTAGTTGAATCAGTTAAATCGCCATAATGTAAAATGAATTTTGCATTAT
>CANJEF010000214.1 GCA_947472965.1 Sphingobacteriales bacterium | reverse complement strand
TATGAATCATCAACTATCCCAAACATTTTTTTATTGATATTTTTATTTTCTAGATAATTTTTTTCGAATGAAAATGTATGTGGCAGTTGATGGGTCATTAATTGCGCTCTTTCTATCAGATAAAATCCTCCGTTGATATTTCCTTCAGAAACTTCTTTTTTTTCAATAAATTCTTTTATTGAAGCGTCCTTGTTCATTGTAACCGAACCATACCGATTATAATTTTTCATGGGCTTTAAGGCAAGGGTGCAATCTGATTTTTTTGAATTATGCAAAATTTCCATTTGACTGATATTAACGTCGAAAAAAGTATCCCCATTTGTAATCGCAACAGTTTTTTCGGTACAATATGTAAGTCCGTTTAAAATAGCACCACCAGTTCCAAGAGGTGTGCCTTCGATAACAAATGTTTTTTTTATAGATTGAAAATATTCATTTAAATATTCAGTAACCAATTCATGCTTGTATCCTAACAGAAACACAAAATGACTGATCCCTTTCTTTTGAAGACTCTTAATAAGATAGTAAAGAAAAGGATTGCCTGAAACAGGTGCCATCACTTTTGGAAGATCTGGAACTGCTTGCCTTAGCCGAGTCCCCATGCCACCAGAAAGTATTAAGGCTTCAGTAATCATTTAGTTGAGAAATATTTTTTTTCCACCAATTCACAGATGATGTGACCAATCATAATGTGAGACTCCTGAATTCGTGGAGTATCTTTTGATGGCACATTGATTAGATAATTACTTTTATCTTTCATTACACCTCCTGTATCGCCGGTCAAACCAACTGTGATAATTCCTTTATTTTTACATGTGTCAAATGCATTCACAATATTTTTTGAATTACCTGATGTGGAAAGTCCAAACAAGATATCGCCAGCTGATCCAACTCCTTCAATTAACCTTGCATAAACTAAATCATAGCTATAATCATTTGCTACAGCTGTCAAATAGGATGTGTTGCAATGAAGTGCTTCAGCAGGAAGCGCCTTCCGATCGATATAAAATCGACCGCTAAATTCTGCTGCAAGATGTTGTGCATCAGCGGCACTTCCACCATTGCCGCAAAACCACAGTCGATTTCCATTTACAAGAGCTGAAACTGTTATAGAAATCACTTTTTCAATACACTCATTGAGTACGCTGTCTGTCAAAATATGTTTTTTGACTTCTATAGAGCTTGAAATTATATTCGATATTTCTTGATTCATATTATTTTATTGACCAGGAGGATAACCCGTATTTTGTAAAATTGAAGTGTTTTACGCTTCCATCAAATTTAGTCAATTCCTTAATTACATTGTATCTGGATGTACCCGGACAATAGAATATCATGAAGCCACCACCACCAGCACCAGATATTTTACCTCCTGTAGCACCGGCTTTTTTGGCAGTATTGTATATATCTTCTATCAGTGAATTGCTTATGTTATCTGCCATTTTTTTCTTCTGTTCAAAGCCAAAATCCAATATGTGGCCAATTTCATCAAGATTACCTTGCAACAGGGCTTCTTTCATTTGTATACTTTGTTCTTTAAGAAGATGCATAGCATCAATAGATGATCCATCCTTATTTATGACATTAGACTGTTGCTTTTTAATGATATTGGCAGATTCCCTGCTTGTTGAAGTATAGAATAAAACCATGTTATTTTCGAGTTCCTGGATATATTCATTTTTAATTCTCAGGGGATTAACAATTACGTGGTTGTTTTTTTTGAATTCCATAAAGTTGAAGCCTCCAAAAGTCGCAGCATATTGATCTTGCTTTCCACCAGCAAGTTGCAAGTCTTCCCTTTCAATTGCATAAGCATATTTTGCAATTTCATATTCTCCGAGAGGGAGGTTTAACATCTCAACGAAAGCACCTACGAGAGAAACAACCAAAGTTGAAGAGGTTCCCAATCCTGAACCTGCAGGAGCATCTACGTTTGTAGTAATGATCAACCCTTTGTGGATATTGCCATAATCTTGAATGATTCTTTTATAAACACCCTTCAATAAATTCAAATTTCCATCAAAATTTATTTCTTCATCTAAATCGACAGTTGTTTCTTCATTACGATCAGCTGCTCTAAAAACAACTTTTGTATCATTTGTTTCTTCAATATTGGTTGTAGCATATAATGAAATAGTAGCATTTAAAATTGATCCGCCAAATAGTTCACTGTAAGGACTGACATCAGTTCCTCCTCCGGCTAAACCAATTCTTAAAGGTGCCTTACTTCTGTATATCATTATATAAACTTATTAATGAACTTGAAAAAGACTCCCAGCTTAACTTCTTTTTCTGTATTTGCAAATTAGGCATAAAGTGTTCTTCACCAAGGTTAAAATATGCTAAAATTTGATTTGCAATTGATGTGGCGTCTGGCTCAGCAATAAGTCCAGTTTCTCCATGAATCACCATTTTAGCCAGTCCGCCTACATTGGTGACGATCATTGGCTTATTAAAGTGATATGCCAAGGGAGTAACTCCACTTTGGGTAGCATTTCGATATGGCTGCACAATTGCATCAGCAGCGCAACAATAATACTTAACTTCAGCATCTTCAATGAAATTTGTACGAAGAATCACATTATCCTTAATCTCTAATTTATCTATCAGGTCAAGATAAGGCTTGCTGTCCTGGTAAAATTCTCCAGCAACAAGCAAAAGAATACCACTCTCTCTTATTCTTTCATTAGCCATTGCTTCAAGCAAAATATCTAATCCTTTGTATTTTCGAATGAACCCGAAGAAAAGGATAATTTTTACCTCATTGGGGAGGCTCAAATGATTCCGGGCTTCAGTCTTTGAAACAGGATCACCAAAATTGTCATACAAGGGGTGGGGGAGAGTTAATGCAGGTTTTAGAGGATTGATTTTTCTAAGGTCATCCAAAACCTTTTCACTCATAGTTATGAATGCATCTATTGGTTTTATGAAGTACTTGGTAAAAACTTTATCACCTAAACGCGTTTCATGTGGCAAAATATTATCAGCAATACATATTGTCTTGGTATGATGATTTTTTTTTGCAATCCTAAGAATGGTTCCTAGACATGGGCCCATGAATGGAAGCCAGTACCTTACAATTATTAAATCGGGCTTCAATTGCTTGAGTAATTGACCCGTTTTTATCCAATTGATTGGATTGACAGAGTTTATTAGAATCCGAATATCTAGATTTTGGGGTGCTTCGCCTGAAGAATATTGTGTGGTTCCAGGAAATAGAAACGATGGATATTGCAATGAAAAGGTAACTATCAATACTTCGTGACCCTTACTTTGTAATTCTTTTGCAAGACGCTCATTGAAACTAGCCAAGCCACCCCTGAGTGGATAAGCAGGGCCTATAATTACAATTTTTTTTTGCGTTCCCATTTAAAAAGAACCAATCTTGTCTTGAATGTTATAATTATTTCTATCGCTTGAGTTTCTTGAAATCATTTCTCCAATGAAACCAGCTAAGAAAAGTTGTGTACCAATAACCATGATAGTTAATGCTACATAAAACGCAGGGCGTGTAGTAATTGGGTATTCAAAATTTATTATTTTAGAACCAATTAAATAGACGCTGATAAAAAATCCAAACATGAATGCCAATGTTCCAAGAAGTCCAAAAAACTGCATTGGCTTTTTACCAAATTTACCCATGAACATGATGGTAGTGAGATCTAAAAATCCGTTCACAAATCTCTCCCAACCAAATTTTGTTGTGCCATATTTCCGAGCCCTATGTTCAACTTCCTTTTCACCAATGTTGGAATACCCTGCCCACTTTGCCAATACGGGAATGTAACGATGCATCTCACCGTATACTTCAATATTTTTGACTAACTCATTTTTGTATGATTTCAAACCACAATTGAAGTCATTCAATTGTATACCAGACATTTTTCGGGTGACTGCATTGAAAAATTTCGAAG
>CANJEF010000213.1 GCA_947472965.1 Sphingobacteriales bacterium | reverse complement strand
TATTATCGGGAAGGAATTGATAATCAGTTTAATATAAAAAATAAAAAACCTGTATTGACTCAACTTGATACGCTCACTGCTTTTTTGCTTACCGAAACAAATCGGTTTGCCCCAGGCCGAAAGTCAACAGCCTCTTCCATGCAAGAAGCGACAAAAAAGTTACAAGAATCCTATGATTCGCTTGCCCTAATACACACATTTTTACGCTACGAACATGCCTCTTTCAAGGCCTCCGTATTTGGAGTGATCGGAAATTATATGGGCTACGGAGGATACTACAACCCCTTCTCCGGAGAGGCACAAATCAATGTGCAGCAACCTGCTTTTTTGCTTCCTTTCACTGGGGCCCATGAGGTGGCACATCAATTGGGGTACGCCAAGGAAAGTGAGGCTAATTTTATTGGCTACCTGGCAGCTAGTTGCTCAACTGATAGCAGCCTGAGATACGCCGCTAACCTGGAAATGTTTTTATACTCAAATAATGCGCTCTACCGCAAGGATAGTTTGGCTGCGAAATTTTTTTTTGAAAACCTTTCTCCAATCGCTAAAAAGGATCTTAAGGAATACCGAAAATTCTTGGAAAAATACGAGGGTCCAGTTGATCGCCTAACCACGGCATTTTACACCCGGTTCTTACGAATCAATAACCAGCCCGAAGGAATGGGTTCATACAGCCGGGTTGTTGTTTGGCTCTGGAACTATTTTGATGCAAAGGGAGTATTTACGCGAAAGAACCAAGCTGCAAAGCAGCAGATGCCTTCGAATTCCATCTCATCTAATTAAGGTCGGTTACGATTAGTTTGAAGACCTGAAAATCATCCTCATGCCCTCGCCGTTTCCACCTTGGATGCTGCTCATTGGTTTTAGATCAAATCCCTTTGGAATCTCAAATAGTTTTTCGTCAATAGTTGCATCAGTTTGCACCTTCAACACCGTCATATGAATCATAAAGCCGTTGTTTCTGGTAATCTCATATTCCATTGGAAAACCTTCTATTTGTTCTAAGCCTTGAATGCCTCCTCCCATGGTCATGCGGCCCCTGCCTCCTCCGAATCCTTGTGTATTGCCTGCTGCTGAAGAGATGGGTGATATCTTGAACTCAGGGTTGTACCACACAATGCTTTCGGCTACTTCTCCGTTCTGTCCCTTGCTTTTTATGATTGCCTTTTTGCAGGTATACCCAGCAATTTTCTTGGTTTCATCAACATAAGTGATTTCAGGCTTGTTTTCTTTGAATGTTAATCCCATTAACTTAAGTGAATCTTTTTTCAATTCCCTAAGGGAATCCGTCGTTGCTTTCATGGCCTGGTCATCTGAATCTGAGGAATAAAATCCTGTTTTTCTTCCCATGGCCTCAATCAAGGTGGTTGTTTTTTTGTTCACGCGATCAGTTATGACAATGTTATTGCCGAAATCTGAGGCGCTTTCTACTTTCATATAGTTAGGAGTGTAATACATGGTTGAGGTTGTTTCCATATCTCTTGGCATTGAAAAACCACCGCCATCACCTGGGGCTCCTCCTCTTCCCGGATTGAAATTTTCGGGGAAAGTCATTTCAGTTTTCACTTTTATAATTGCATTGTCAACCACTTTTGCCTGTGCAAAAACGCAGATACTGCTCAAGATAAAAAGGGGTGTTATTAGTATTTTCTTCATTGTAGGTATTTTAATTTGGTACAAATTAGTTGAATTTCTCCTTTTATTGGATGATTTATCTGTTAAAGACTTGTGGGTGGATTGTGTATTGAACCTATATTGTATCAATTAGTTCTCTCGCTTGATTTAGAAAGTAGCTTCACTTCTTTTGCATATCTTAATTGTTGGAATTTGCACTTTGCCCCAATCCACTTAAATTGCCCTAACAAACTTTTGCCATGAAAAATCTTGTTCTTTTTTGCCTACTTATATCCCTTTCCGTTGCAGGCCAAAGTCAATCAACCAACATTTTAATTATCCCAGAGCCTGTTCAAATCAAAGAAGGGAAAGGTGAATTTGAAATCACCTCCAAGACAGCTGTTTATTTTTCAAGGCAAGACGCCAATGCAAAAGCAATCATGGCTGCCCTAAACAAAGATTTTTCTGAAGCTGCCGGTTTCAAACTTGAATTGCAATCTGGTGATGTTGTTCCAAAGCAATCCATCAACTTCAAATTACTTTCAGCGTTTGATACTACCCTTGGCAATGAGGGGTATCGACTTGATGTTGCAGTGGATGGCATCAAGATTCTTGCTAACAAGTCTGCAGGACTGTTTTATGGCATGCAAACATTATTGCAGTTACTGCCCAATCAAATTGAAAGCAAACAACAGGTATCTGGTGTTAAATGGAAAGTGCCAGTGGTATCGATAATGGATAATCCCCGTTTTGGGTGGAGGGGAATGATGCTGGATGTATCACGACATTTTTTTACAAAACAAGAGGTGAAGACTTTCATCGATAACATGGCCCGCTATAAATACAACATGTTGCATTTTCACCTTACCGACGATCAGGGTTGGAGGGTAGAAATAAAAAGTTTTCCTAAGCTTACTGAAGTGGGTGCATGGAATATAAAAAAGACAGGTGATTTTTATAATCTTTCTCAACCTGGAGAAGATGAGCCAAGGGATTATGGCGGGTTTTATACGCAGGACGATATCAGGGAGATAGTACAATATGCCAAGGAACATTTCGTGGAAGTGATGCCCGAAGTAGATATCCCGGGTCATAGTCTTGCCGCAGTAGCTTCTTATCCTGAATTATCATGTTCTCCTGGTATCAAAAAAGTAAATTCTGGAGAAACATTTATGGATTGGGGCAAACAAGGTGCAATAGCAAGAGTGGATAATACCTTATGCCCTGCAAATGAAAATGTATATGATTTTCTGGACAAGGTTTTTACAGAGCTTGCTTCCCTTTTCCCATCTCAATATGTACACATGGGAGGCGATGAATGCGCAAAAAACTTTTGGGAAAAAAGTGATCAAGTAAAACAATTGATGCAAAAAGAAGGATTAAAAGACATGAATGCCGTTCAAGCATATTTCGTTGGAAGAATCAGTAAAATCATTGAATCCAAAGGCAAGAAAATGATTGGATGGGATGAGATTTTAGACGGGGGCTTGGTGCCAACTGCTACAGTAATGAGTTGGAGGGGGATGAAGGGTGGTATTGAAGCTGCTAAGTTGGGACATGAAGTTGTGATGACACCCAATAATTTCGTCTATGTAGATTTTATGCAATCAGATCTGGCCATTGAGCCCCCTGTTTATTCAACACTGCGTTTGAAAAAAACGTTTGAATATGAGCCTATTCCCGAAGGTGTTAATCCCAAATTGATTAAGGGTGGTCAAGCAAACCTTTGGACAGAACAGATATACAATGAGCGCCACTTAGAATACATGCTTTGGCCCAGGGGATTTGCAATTTCTGAGATATTATGGTCTCCTAAAGGAAAGAAAAATTGGAATCAGTTTATTTCAAAAGTTGAAGACCAGTTTGAGCGATTCAAATATGCAGATAGAAAATTTGCACCAAGTATTTATGATCCGTTGATAAAGTCCAGTAAAGATGGAAAAGGGAAATTGCAGGTTGATTTTGATCCTGAAATTTCTGGCCTCAATATTCATTATAGTTTTGACAATTCATACCCCGATCATTATTATCCAAGTTATGAAGGTAAGTCCATCCCAGTTCCTGTGGATGCTACTACACTTAGGCTAATTAGCTATCGCAATGGAAAACAGGTTGGAAGAATGATTTCGATTGGTGTTGATGCGCTGAACAAGAGAGTGGGTAGGTAGTTCCAGGGTATATTTGATTTTAATATTTATCAACTAAAACTCAAGCATGAAAATAAAGTGGGGTATCCTGGCCTGTGGCCGCATTGCCAAAAAATTTGCTGCCGACTTACAAATCGCTGAAGGTTCCGAGCTG
>CANJEF010000212.1 GCA_947472965.1 Sphingobacteriales bacterium | reverse complement strand
GAGACCGATTGTGGTGGATTGATTTTTGAAAAATACTGCATTTGTTTTTGCACACAAGATTACCAGGCTATCGGGTTTTAGTATGTAGTCTATGGTAATATTACTAGTAGTGTTTCCATTGATCAGCTTCCATTTATTAAGATTGATATTTCCAGTAGAACAATTTCTAAGTTCAATAAATTCGCAATTCGGTAGTGCAACAATAGGGGAAGGGTCCGCCATTATTTCATTGATTACAATGCTGTATGGTTTTTCCTGTGCACAACACATTGTTATTGTAAAGCAAAAGGTGATGAAGGGTAATCCACTTTTCATTAGACGAATTTCGAATACACAAATTTCCATTGCAAGGGTTAAACACCATTTTCTATTTTAAAATATTCATGAAGCAAGGTTTTTTTCTGACTGTGTTAAAGGGAAATCACATTTTCGATTTTTTAAAAAGGATTAAAGGGTCGCATAAAAGAAGTATCTTTTGATATCTTTTAAAACCAATTGTTTAGCTTGAGAAAATGGTTTAATAGTCAATTCATCTTTAAATTACTTTACATATTATGCCTCGTACAGTAAACCTACTTCTACTGATTTTCATATTTAGCTACACATCACCCCAGGCTCAGGAGAGGTTAATATACCATACTATTCAAACCGATAACAACGGAAATATCATTCCCTGGTTCAGCAATAACCTAGGCGCATCCTATGATACAATAATGGCCTTAACATGGAATTTTTGGATTAACATGCGAAAGGATGAAAATGGATTGCCTTACTATATGAATCACCAGGTTTGGGAAGAGCAGTTCGATGATAAAAGGGGAATTGGTGGTGATCAGCTACAAATGGCGCTCTCTGCTTGGAGAGTTTATTACGCGTATACTGGAAATGAAGTAGTGAAGAACAACATGATATTCATGGCCGATTACTATCTGAATCATAGCATGAGTTCAAGCAGGGCCTTGTGGCCCAATATTCCTTATCCCTATAATACCAAATTGAATGTTGGTGTCTATGATGGCGACATGGTTCTCGGTAAGGGCTATACCCAACCAGACAAGGCAGGGTCTTTCGGATATGAACTTGTAAATCTTTACAAGATGACTGGCGATAAAAAGTATTTGAATGCAGCTGTTGAAATTGCAAATACATTGTCTGCCAAAACAAATGAAGGGGATTCTCTCAATTCACCAATGCCATTTAAAGTGCATGCCGAAAATGGTGAAGTTGGATCTTTGAATGTAAGCTTACTTGACAGTACCCCTCTAGCACTGAGTTCTTACACTACAAACTGGTCTTCAACAATGTTGCTGTTCAGTAGCTTATCAGAAATGAGAATGGGGGATACAAAAGCCTATGATAATGCTTTCAATAAGTTGTTGAAGTGGATGAAAATATACCCACTCAAAAATAACAGATGGGGTCCCTTTTTTGAAGATGTGGCAGGTTGGAGTGATACCCAAATAAACGCAATGAGTTTTGCACGATTCATCATGGAACATCCTGCTTTATTTGATCATTGGGATGAAAGTGTACAAAGCATCATTGATTGGGTTTATGCAAGATTGGGCAATCATGACTGGAAGAAATATGGTGTAACTGTGATTAATGAGCAAACCAGCTTTCCGGTTCCTGCGAATAGCCATACAGCACGGCAGGCCGCAGACGAATTAATGTTCGCTAGCTTAACAGGAAAAAATGATAAAAAAGAACATGCAATTAGGCAATTGAATTGGGCCACCTATATGGTTGATGCAGATGGGAAAAACAGGTTTCCTACCATTGAAATTTGGCTTACTGACGGATACGGGGATTATATTCGGCATTATTTGAGGGCCATGATGGCCTTCCCAGAACTTTCTCCTGAAAATAAAGATCATGTCTTGTCCTCATCCTCAGTCATACAACAGGTGGAATATATCAATTGCAGTGATGATAAAATTGGAAAGAGAAAATTAGCTTACACAACATTCGATGAATCCGGAACGGAAACCATCAGACTCTTTACAAAGCCTAAGCGAGTATTATTGGACGGAAAGAAAATTAGCAGTGCTGGAAGTATGGGATGGTTCATTTGGACACCATTGAATAAAGGGGGAATATTTGTAGTACATCGTACAATTGGAAAAAAGATCGAGATTGAATTTTAAGGTGACAATTTTATACTATCAAATTTTTTTGGCAGAATATTCTTTCAGCATTAGCTTTGTCTAGATTTGAAAAATATAATAAAACATACGAAGCTGAGCAAAAAACGTTTCCTAGGGGAAGGTTAGTTCATTTTGTATGATTCAAATATGTAACAGCCTTCCAGTTTTGGGAGGCTTTTTTTTAACCATGCCCGAAGGGCAGTAAAAATGAAATATGAAAGTTGCTGTTGTAGGTGCAACCGGGTTGGTAGGCACAAAAATGTTACAGGTATTGGCAGAAAGAAATTTTCCTGTAACCGAATTAATTCCTGTTGCATCTGAAAGATCAATTGGTAAGGAAGTTAGTTTTAAGGGGAAAAACTATAAGGTTGTTGGCATGAAAGATGCCATTGCAATGAAACCTGCTGTGGCCTTGTTTTCTGCAGGTGGGAGCACCTCACTTGAATGGGCGCCGGAATTTGCAAAAGCAGGTATTACTGTAATCGACAACTCTTCTGCGTGGAGAATGGACCCATCCAAAAAACTGGTGGTTCCTGAAATCAATGCGGATGAATTGACTGAAGCTGATAAGATTATTGCAAATCCAAACTGTTCAACAATACAAATGGTCGTAGCACTCAATCCATTGCATAAGCGTTATGGTTGTAAGCGTATTGTTGTAAGTACGTATCAAAGTGTAACGGGTACTGGTGTGAAGGCAGTCAATCAATTGATGAATGAGCGAAATGGCATTCAAGGTGAAATGGCTTATAAGTATCCAATCGACTTGAATGTGATTCCACAGATAGATGTATTTCTTGACAATGGATATACAAAAGAAGAAATGAAAATGGTGAAGGAAACAGCGAAAATTATGCGTGATGATTCCATCAAGGTTACCGCCACAACAGTCAGAATTCCGGTCATGGGTGGCCATAGTGAGAGTATCAATATTGAATTTGAAAAGGAATTCGAATTGGATGAAGTGAAAAAAATTCTTGCTGCAGCTCCCGGAGTTATGCTGGTTGATGAACCTTCAACGCAACAATATCCAATGCCAATGGATGCACATGAAAAGGATGAAGTTTTTGTTGGAAGACTAAGAAGAGATGAAACGCAACCGAAGACATTGAATATGTGGGTTGTAAGTGACAATCTTCGAAAGGGTGCTGCCACCAATGCAATCCAAATCGCTGAGTATCTTAGTAACAAAGGGTTGATATAGCGTTATTAGTCAACACTGTCCTCCCTCGGAGGATAATGTTGGGGAGAAGTTTCCAATCCCCGTCCCTCGAAGAGGACGGGGATTTTGCTATTAACTATTTCTTGATTAACTCTAAAAATTCATCTTGAGAAAGAATTTGGATTGATGCTATTTTTTTTGCCTTCTCAAATTTTGAGCCTGCGTCTTCACCTACAACCAGGTAATCCAATTTGCTGCTTACGCCTGAAAGTAATTTTCCGCCGTTGGCTTCAACTTTTTCTTCAGCATCTGTCCTTTTCATTTTCGTAAGGGTGCCAGTGAATAAAAATGTTTTTCCTACAAGCGATCCGCCATTTGATTGTTGCTTAATGCTTTGCAGCTGTAAGCCGGATGCTTCTAGCTTTTGAAGTATTTCGATATTTTCAGAATCACTGAAAAACCGTTGAATACTCTCAGCCACTTTCACCCCAACATCTTCTATTTTTTGTAGTTCCTCTTTATCCATTTTTTGAAGATCCAACAAGTGATTAACCGATTGTGCCAACACCTTCGCAGTTGTTTCTCCCACATAGCGTATTCCCAGTGAGTTGATT
>CANJEF010000211.1 GCA_947472965.1 Sphingobacteriales bacterium | reverse complement strand
GAATAATTGTAAGAAAGCGGATAGTCCTGAATGGTATTTTTTTCTAAAAGCGCTTCCGGCAAACCATACCAATGTTCCATCGATGTCAATCCAGCTTCCGCCGAATTAACCACGTTCCACCTGGCTACATCCATTTGTGAATGATGACAACAAGAGCGAAGTCCAAGCTTCTTGTTCTCTCGCAAAGCCGCATCCATCACCAGGGGTGATGCCCCAAAAAACTTAATTCCATCAGCCCCATTTCTTGCATTTTCCCTTACCCACTCTATTGCCTGTTCTGCAGTAGAAATAGGCTGTTTCGCATTCATTCCAAAGGCCGTATAGGCAAATAACCTGGGCGCGGTAATTTTACTGTTTGCACTTTTTTGTTTTTGATCCAGCACCCAATCGAGTCCATTTCCACATGAAGGATCACGTACTGTTGTAATTCCGTGCGCCATCCAAAGTTTGAATACGTATTCTGCAGGTGTTCCCTGTTCAGTTCCTCCAATATGACCATGCATATCTATCAATCCCGGCATAATATATGATCCACTGCAATCTATTTCCTTTCCTCCCGGCTTCAACTTGGGCCTTGAACTTTCCTTTATTTCAACTCCAGGATAACCTACATTTCGTATGGATACAATTCGGTTTGCTTCAACCACAATATCAACGGGACCCACCGCAGGTGACCCAGTACCATTGATCATGGTTGCGCCACGAAGTATCAACTGCGTATAAGGCCCCTCTCCTTCAGTACGGTCTGGGGCTTTTTTAATTTGCGCGATGGAAAAAAGGCACAATGACTGAAATACAAGAAACATGGCCAAAAATGACAAGAACGTGGAAGTTTGTTTCATGAATGAAAGGTTAAGGCAGTAATTTACAGAAAATGATTTAAATCATTAAGAGATGAAGATTCAAATTAATTTATGCAGAGAAGGTATGGCAAATATTGATTTTCTTTGCTGCTGATTATGAAATTGGAATTCTGGAGCATAGGAAAACAACACGACCCATCAATCAAGGATGCAATCGTTGACTACACTGGTAGAATAAACAAGTATCACCCTGTTAAATGGGTTATCCTTCCTGTCCCTAAAAATGCAGGAATGTTGAGCGAGGCCGACCTCAAAAGACTTGAAGGGAAGATGATCATTGAGTGGCTCGACAAAGATGACGTATTGGTTGCATTGGATGAAAAAGGCAAGGAGTTTGATTCAATAGGGCTTTCCACGTTCTTGTCTAAAAAAGGAATGGATGGAGCAAAAAAAATTGTCTTTCTCATAGGAGGCGCATTCGGGTTGGATGAAAACGTTTTGCAAAGAGCCAACCATACGTGGGCACTATCGAAGCTTACCTTTCCCCATCAATTGGTTAGGCTTATCCTCGCCGAACAGGTATATAGGGCCTTTACCATCATCAAAAATGAAAAATACCATCACAGATAAAAGAAACAATAAATGAGTATTACTTTTTTGATCATAATAATGACTTGTGCCATTTCAATACCTGCTTTTTCAAAGGAGCAGTTGAAAGAAGACCTTTTGTTTTGGCCTTATATGATTAATGGCAGAAAACAATATTATCGGTTTTTGACAAATGGTGTATTGCATGCCGATTTCATGCACCTTATATTCAATATGGTTTCGTTTTATTCATTTGGAACTGCGTTGGAAGAATATTTATACAAGGCCGTTTTTGGAGAAATGGCAAGGGGACTTTTTGCACTCCTTTATGTGAGTGCCATTGCATTTGCAGTGCTACCAGATTTTTTCAAATACAAACACCAAAGTTTTTACAGGTCGCTCGGGGCTTCAGGCGCTGTTTCTGCCGTTATTTTCGCAGCCATCACCATTCAACCAAAGATGCCAATCCAATTTTTCTTTATCCCTTTCAAAATACCAGGATACATATTCGGAGCAGGCTTTCTTGTATTATCTGCTTCCTTAGCTAAGAAAGGTGGCGGAAATATTGGACACAATGCACACTTTTGGGGAGGGGTTTATGGAATCTTGTTCACTTATTTAGCTGCAAAATTTATTGCCAATATTGATCTTGTTCTTTATTTCATCAATAACTTTTAACCTTCACTCCCGAAAGAAAATGGGCAACGCCAAGGAGTTTGCCAAATCGGTCGCAAGCCGATGACCTTCTGATGTAAAAGCCCATACAAACAAGCATTTGATTGGATGATCATTTTTGATTTTTCCAATAGCATCCATGGCTAATTTTGTTGCAATTCCTTTCTTGCGGTGCTCTTCCAATACCATGGCTGAACACAAGTAAATTGCATCATATGATATGCCCAAGGGAGTCGATTCAAATAATTGCTTTTCAGAAATTTTCTTCTCCAAAAAAAGATTCATTAAGTTTCTGGTAGTTGGGAATAACAACACCCAAGCAACCGGACCATTTCCATCATCATGCTCAGAGATAGCAGCAGCGTGTATTTTGGCCAACCCCTCCAACACAGATTCATTCACGTCCAACTGCTCGGGGTCATCTTTAGATGAAAATACATCATCAGCCAATTGGAGCATTCTTTCAAAATTGGTACTCGGCATAGCAGAAGTAGATTATTTTATATAAAATTCAAAACACAGACGCATCAAGTTTTCTTCAATAACGAAACTTCACCACCTGAGCATCATGCTCTTTCACTTTGAATCGGTCATCAATTCGTCTACCTACCACCCAAACAATCCGCTTGTTCGACTCAAGCACCCACTGTTGATCTTTCTCAAATTTGGAAAGTTTAATATCTGTCATAAATCTTGAAACCTTCTTCTTCTTTTTCATTCCCAAAGGATAAAAATAATCTCCTTGCTTCCAAGGCCTTAACACAAGCGGGTAGGCTAGCTCCCTGCCATTAATCAAGGCAATTTGCGGGTCAGTAACATTGATGTGTTCAACAACAACTTTCTCGATAGTCATTTGATCATTCCCAAATGTCACTTCACTTATTCCGTCTTCAATCACCACAAGCTTATGCTTGACTTCGCTTAAGGGAGAAATGAGTAACCACTCACGGTTTTTCAACACAGCATGAGAATGGGACTGCATGGATCTCCCAGTAGATGCAACAAAAAGTTTTTTGATCTCGATACAATGATCAACACTAAAACCGAACCTGCTAAAAATCTCATACATGATGGTGTCCAGCGGAACAGTAAACATTAATTTTTTTATGGGGATCTTCCAACCACCCTCCATGTTGAACAACAATTTATCAATGGTCTTTTCCAAGTGTAGTTGATAAATAATATTTATTTCGGCAAAGCGTTTTGCATTGCCAATCAGATTATGATCCACTTCAGGAAATATTTTTCTGATAGCCGGCAACACTTCATGGCGAAAATGATTCCTGGTATAATGATCTTCTGCATTCGAACTGTCTTCAACCCACTTTATTGAATGAGCATGAGCATACTCCTTGATCTGCGCACGAGAAAAAGGCAATAAAGGCCTGACAAGATTACTGAGCTTGGGTTTCATGCCGAGCATTCCAGCAATTCCAGTTCCCCTAAAAAAATTCATGGCAATGGTTTCAACCTGATCATCTAGATGGTGGGCCAATAAAACCCAACTATTTTTACCCGCTGATTTTTTAGCAAGGATTATTTCTTCAAACCAACGGTACCGCAAGATTCTTGCCGTTTCTTGAACACCTTTCCCCAACACAACCATCTCTTCTTTCGTATCAAAGCTCTTTACATGAATAATTTTATTCATTTCAGCTGCCAAGGAACGGACAAAATTTTCATCCTGATCGCTTTCAATATCCCTTAATTTAAAATTGCAGTGCATTATTTCAAAGTCAAAACCACTGTTTTTTAGGAGCCATGCCAACACAACTGAATCGAGTCCACCACTACAGGCCAATAGCAACAAATCTCCTTGCTTCCAAAGTGGTGTGGATGCAATTGCAGCATTGAATGCATATTCTAAATTCTTTTCTTT
>CANJEF010000210.1 GCA_947472965.1 Sphingobacteriales bacterium | reverse complement strand
TGCACAATGCGTGCTTTCAATCCGTGGAAAGGTTATGGATGCAGATGCCAAGGCTGATTTGCAAGGTGCTACTGTCTATTTGGTTGAAATGAAAAAGACAGTTCTTACCGACAAACAAGGGTTTTATCAATTCTCGGGACTTTGTCCTGGAGATTATACTATTCGGACAAGTCATGCTGACTGTCAATCGCAAGATTACCATGTACATATCAAGGAAGACTTAGTTAGAAACATTGATCTTCCGCATGCTGAAAATATTTTAAAGGAAGTGGTGGTGGTAGGAGCCGCTTCAATCAGGATGGAAGGTATCAACGGGGAATTGAAGGGTAGGGAACTCAATGCCACCAAGGGATTGACCTTGGGCGAGTCGCTACAAAGAATAACCGGTGTTACGGTTTTGCAAACAGGAAATAATATTTACAAGCCCGTCATTCAAGGTCTGCATAGCAGCAGAGTATTGATTCTAAACAACGGCATCCGACAAGAAGGTCAGCAGTGGGGCAGCGAACATGCACCTGAAATTGATCCATATATTGCTAACAGGTTAACTGTAATAAAGGGAGCAGCATCCGTGCGTTATGGCGGAGATGCCATTGGCGGTGTGATTTTAGTGGAACCAAGATTGTTGCGATATCAACACGGGTTATCGGGCGAATTGAATCTGGCTGCATTCTCAAATAACAGGCAGGGTGTATTTTCCACTATGGTTGAAAGTGCTTTTGATAAAAAAGGAACAACTGCATGGCGTTTGCAAGGAAGCATTAAGCGGGGTGGCAATGCCCGAACTCCCCAATATTGGTTAAAGAATTCAGGTGTTGAAGAATTTAATATGTCTGCTAGCGCAGGATGGAAAAAGGAAAGAAAGGGTTTGGAATTATTCTATAGCATTTTCAATACACGTATCGGAATTTTTTCCGGTTCTCACTTGGGCAACCTTACTGACCTTGAAAATGCAATTCGTGCAATGGAGCCCCCAGATTATATAAAGAACGCCGACTTTAGTTATACAATCGACAGGCCCTATCAATCTGTTCAACATCATCTGTTAAAGCTAAAGGCCTTTTCAGAAAAGGAAAATAAAAGCAGGATCAACCTTACTTTTTCATCACAGTTGAACATCCGAAAAGAGTTTGATATTACCAGAAGCAGTGCAACCACCATCCCTCAATTAGAGATGAACCTTTATACCAATATGATTGATTTGGTATGGGAACACTTCGCAGATAAAAAGCTAAAGGGCTCAGTTGGTTTGAATGGAATGCATCAGTTGAATTTTATCAACTACCGCTATTTTATTCCAAATTTTCAGTCACTCGATCTTGGTTTGTGGGGTGCTGAAAAATATCAATTTGGTTCTTGGCAATTTGAAATGGGACTTCGTTATGATCACCGAAACAGATTTTCAATTACCGATAATGATGCAGCGCCCAATGACCGTTTGATGGGAAATGCTTTTATTCCTGGAGAGCCATATGGCACCAGGGTTTTTTCTGGACTGTCAGGCACAGGAGTTGCTGCATATAAATTCAGCGAAAGTCTTCGCCTTTCTGTTACAGGTTCAACAGCCTGGCGCTCACCACAGGTGAATGAATTATTTAGCAATGGACTTCATCATGGTGCTGCAAGAATTGAGCGGGGTGATGTTGGTCTTAAAACAGAACGGGCATGGAGTATCATGGGGTCACTGATATACAATACAAAAAAATTGGAGGTTGATCTTGGCATTTATAATAAATGGATTGATCATTTCATTTACCTCAATCCTCAATATCCACCATTGTTGACGATTCGGGGTGCCTTTCCCACATTTTCCTATGCACAAACAAATGCAAATTTATCTGGGGCCGACTTTAATCTTGGCTATTTGATCGGGAATCATTTGAAGGCACATTTCAAGGGATCGATTTTAAGGGCGTATAATCAGTCTGCGAAAGCATGGTTGATACAAATGCCTGCAGATAGATATGAAGGTAGCTTAGAGTATCTTTTTGCTGATGGAAAGAAGCTCCGCCAATCTAGCTTGCAGCTGTCTTTACAGCATGTATTGAAACAAACGAGAATTCCTTTAGTTGGAAATATAAAAATCACGCAAGCTGATGGAAGTTTTATGATGGCCTCTGATTATATGCCTCCACCTCCGGCATATACACTTGTTAATTTTGATGCCTCTTCTGGGGTGCTTATCAACTCAAGGCAAATCGACTTGGTTTTTTCAATCAACAATATTTTTAATGTTTCTTACCGGGATTATATGAATTCTTTCAGGTATTTTTCTTTGGATAGGGGAAGGAATATTTCGGTGAAGGCAAAATTTATTTTTTAAAAAGTCAAATTTAAAAAACATATATGAAGTACGGTTTTTACCTCCTAGCTTTTTTGGTATTACAGATTAGCTCTTGTAAAAAAGATTCAATTGATCCCAACGAAGGGGAACTTATCACCACCGTAAAGCTTGAATTTACTGAGTTGGGTAGTGGTGTAAAAAAATCGTTTGAATTTAAGGACCTTGATGGCGAGGGTGGATCTGCTCCAAGTAAGTTTGATGAAATCATCCTTTCTGCTGGAAAATCGTATAAGTGTGAAATCTACCTATTGAATGAAAGTGTAAACCCTGTAGACAATATAACCCTTGAAGTTGAAGCAGAGGGAGTTGATCATCAGATCTATTACACCACGTCAGTGGGGGGCTTAACGATAACAGATCTAGATAAGGATGAGAAGGGGCTGGTGTTGGGTATCGAGTCAACTTGGAAAACAGGATCTGCCGCAACAGGCAATGTGAATGTCACACTAAAGCACAAGCCGGGCACAAAAGCAGCAAATGATCCAATTGCAAAAGGGGATACAGATATTTCAATTGATTTTAAGGTTAAAGTGCAGTAAAAATTTGTTTGTTAGCTTTGCAACATGACAGACATTTCCATTACGACCCCTGCCTTGCTTTTTCCTGCTATCAGCTTGTTACTATTGGCGTATACCAATCGTTTTCTAGCCATTGCAAGTCTGGTAAGAAAATTGTTTGACGAATATCATCATGTAAAGGAAAAAGACAATCTGATCCTTCAAATAAAGAGTTTAAGGCGTAGGTTGAACTACATTCGTTATATGCAAGGGTTTGGTGTATTCAGTTTTTTACTTTGTGTGATCTGCATGTATTGTATCTACAATACCTGGTTTCAAATGGCAAATTTCCTATTTGCCATCAGCCTCATGTCGTTGGTGATTTCTCTTTTATGTTCACTGGTTGAAATATTCAAAAGCACTGCCGCGCTTGAAGTACTTCTTAGTGAGGTGGAAGAATTATCTGAAGAGAAATTTCTAGATAAAATGCTTCACAAGAAAGCAGACGACGGAAAGGAATAGTCAATATTTATCCTCTTTTACGCTCTCCAATTTGCTGACGCCACATGGCATAGTATAGTCCTTTTTCTTCTAGCAATTCTGTGTGGTTTCCAGTTTCAACAATCTCGCCTTTTTCCAATACATAGATCTTGTCTGCATGCATGATGGTAGAGAGGCGGTGTGCAATCAACAAGGTTATCTGTTCCCTTCTAGATGAAATTTCTCTGATGGTATGTGTAATATCTTCCTCTGTAATCGAATCAAGTGCAGATGTTGCCTCATCAAAGAGCAATACCCTTGGTTTTCTGAGTAGTGCACGGGCGATAGAGATACGTTGTTTCTCACCTCCTGAAAGTTTCAAGCCGCCTTCACCAATCACAGTTAAGAGGCCATTTTCAGCCCTGGTCAATAAATTTTGACATGATGATTTCAGAAGTGCGTCGTTGAGTTCATCGTCTGTCGCATTTGGATTTACAAACAATAGATTTTCTTTTATTGTTCCTGAAAAAAGTTGTGTATCCTGTGTTACAAATCCAATTTGCTTTCTGAGGTCCTCAAAATTAATTTCCGTTTCATCCAATCCGTTGTATAGGATTTTCCCTTCTTGC
>CANJEF010000209.1 GCA_947472965.1 Sphingobacteriales bacterium | reverse complement strand
GATGATATCTCCACAGTCAATCGCAGTGGCAGCAGCAGCAGGAGGACTAGTTGGAAGGGAGTCGGAACTATTCCGCTTTTCTGTCAAACACAGTTTCATCATGTTGTTGCTTATATGCTTAATTGTTTTTGCCCAAGCGTATGTTCTAAAATGGCTCATACCGGTTTACGAAATGATTTCTGGGAAACCGGGAATAACAACAGCTGATCTATCTACTGGTTATCTCTATTTGGCTGTTCTGGTAGCTGTTGTTTTTGTGATAGCCCTTGCCGTAAAAATATCTTTAAAGTCAAAAAAATCTACTAAGTAATGAATGTACCCTTGTCAAATTATATGAAGGTTGGTCTAGTACATTTTATGGCATTCCCATCTACTATCAAAGGTGAAGGTCCCGTAGAAGAGACAATAAAAAAAGTGGCGCTTGACGATTATTTTCAGGTTATTGAGATCACCACAGTAAAGGATCCTGAAGTACGGAAAAGAGTGAAAAGCATTCTCGAATCTTCCCACTTGACAGTTACCTATGGTGCTCAGCCAAGATTACTAACCAATGGTTTGAACATCAACGACCTTAGGGAAGAAGAAAGACAAAAAGCACTTAATAATCTGAAAGAAGGAATCGATGAAGCTTATGAATTGGGTTGTAAAGGGTTTGCTTTTTTAAGCGGTAAGTACGAAGAGTCTTCAAAGGAGGAGTCTTATCAGGCATTGGTACGTTCTACTAATGAGATCTGTGCTTATGTAAAAAGCAAAGGAAGCATGCGTGTTACCATGGAGGTTTTTGACTATGATGTTGATAAAAAAAGTCTGATAGGTCCCGCACCCCTCGCGGCTAGATTTGCTGCTGAGGTTCGCGCTAAACACCCACATTTTGGTTTGATGGTTGACCTGAGCCATATTCCGCTTTTACATGAAACCAATGAGGAGTCCATCCTTCCTGTAAAGGAATTTATCACACATGCTCATATCGGCAATTGTGTGATGAGGGATCCCTCCATGAATGCATATGGTGATGTACATCCACGTTTTGGCTTTCCTAATGGAGAAAATGATGTAGATGAAGTCGTTGCCTTTCTCCGGGTGTTGATTCAAATCGGATATCTTAATGAGAAAGATCCTCCCATTTTAAGTTTTGAAGTGAAACCTTTTGGTGATGAAGATCCTGAGCTTGTGATTGCTAATGCAAAACGAACATTGAATCTGGCTTGGGCTAAAGTTTAGATAATTTTTTTTTATGGAAATAGTAATATTAGATGGTTATTGTCTGAATCCTGGCGACTTAAATTGGGATGTTTTAAAACAATTCGGTGAACTGACTGTGTATGATCGCACTCCTGTTGATCTAATTGTGGAAAGGGCTAAGAATGCAGATGTTGTAATGTCTAACAAGACAGTATTAAGTGCTTCAACATTGAAGCAATTGCCAAACTTGAAATTCATCACTGTACTTGCCACAGGGTATAATGTCATTGATACAGAAGCTGCAAAAAGTTTGGGGATCCGTGTTGCAAATGCCCCTGGGTATGGAACGGCTTCAGTGGTGCAGCTTTGCTTTGCTTTGCTCCTTGAACTTACACATCACGCACAGCGTCATAGTGATGCAGTTATGTCAGGAAGATGGACTTCCTGCCCAGACTTCTCTTTTTGGGATTTCCCTCTTGTTGAGTTGCATGGGAAAACAATGGGAGTGATCGGATTTGGAAGTATTGGTCAGCAAATTGCTGATGTTGCAACCGCTTTTGGTATGCAGGTTATAGGTTCATCGAGAACCAGGTCAGATCAAAGTCATCGGAAAAATTTCAGATGGGCAGAAGTTTCGGAGTTATTATCAGAGTCTGATGTTGTGACTATTCATTGTCCCCTGTTGCCGGAAACAAAAGGACTAATCAATCGAGATTCCCTGTCGACTATGAAGCGCAGCGCATTCCTGCTGAACACAGCAAGGGGTCCAATCATCATTGACCAGGATCTTGCCGACGCCCTTAATAATAATGTTATTGCTGGTGCAGGCATAGATGTGCTTTCCGTAGAGCCACCTGTAGAAGGCAATCCGCTTTTTACGGCAAAAAATTGTATCATAACACCACATATTGCTTGGGCAACAAAAGAGGCAAGAGAAAGGCTGATGCATATTACCGCGGAAAATATCAGCGCATATTCAAAGGGCATATCGCTTAATATAGTTAACTGATGGGTTTCAATAGACCATATCGATTTTGTTTTATAATTCTTACCATATTGTTATTGACACAGATGGTTCAGGGTCAGCAACAGAATTTAAAAGAAAGGATCCAGGATAATCCTTTTGAAAAACTCCCTTCAAATATTAAGCAACTCACCAATTTTGGTGAGCGGCCAGATATTTCACCTGACAATAAAAAAATTGTTTTTGTTGCGCGAACCTTTGGAGATATCATGTCAATGGATATTGAAAAAAATGAGATTCGTTGCCTTACCTGTCATCTTTCCCGAGCATATTTTGTTAGAGCCTTTCATCTTTCCAATGGTGATTTTATTCTGATTGGACCAGAAGAATTTTTGAATGCCGCTCAAGGTAAAAAAGAATCGTTGCTATGGTATATGAGTGCAAAGAAAGATGCGATTCCCATAAAGCTTGGGCCAACGGTTAGCGAAGGCATCGCTGTTTCAAAGTATTCATTAAAGATTGCCTATACAGAGAAAGTAAATGATGGAAAAATTACGGATTCAAAAATAATTGTTGTTGAACTTGATCTCACTAGTGGGGTGCCACAGTTAAAAAACAAAAAAATAGTATTGGAGACGATGAGTGAAAGCTGCTCGTTGGAAGCGCAAGATTTTTTCCAAGAGGATACCAAGCTGAGCTTTTTTTGTTATGTACCCAATGGTCTTTTCGACGCACAAGTTCTTGACCTTAATACACTGAAGCCTATGCATATTTCAAAAGACCCAAGTGGGTTTACTGAACCTGAAGGCGTATTCCCTGGAGGTATATATACTGCAGTGGAATCAGATAAGCAATGTCAGTGGTTAGGAGGTAAACGAGGCTCTCCCAATATTGATATATGGAAGCTTAAAATGGATGGCACCGGTAATGACATGGAGCGACTCACTTTTTTCAATGATTATGAAGGTGCTAAAGCCTCTAATCCTGTTATAGCTACGAATGGGGAATTCATGGCATTGCAAGCTGCAAGATCCAGCGATCCACCAGGGATGGGAAGAGGGATACTTTTATTCTGGTTCAAGAAAAAATAAAATATAGTATGTTGTTGAATAAAGCCATCAAAGGAATAGAATTACGTCATTACGGTATTTCTTTTACCCTTAACTTGGTTTTTTGCTTTTTTTATTTACAATTGTCGTCACAAATCAAGGTTCAATATGACCCCAAGATTATCCCAATTGAATTTGCCGTTTCAAAGCTGGAAAACTCTTTTGGCACAAAAAATAAAATAGTACGCATTCAAGATTCTTCTTTAAAGGCCGATATCCGGGTTTCGGTTAATGCGAAAAACGGTATTCCTAAAGAGGGATACAATATTCAACGAAGAGAAGATGAAATAATTATTTCCTCATCTGATGCTACAGGTGCGATGTATGGAGTTTTTGAGCTTGCCGAGCAAGTTCGTTCTGGTATTGCACTGAAAAATATAAAAGAAAAAAAACAACAGCCGAAATTTTCAGTGCGTGCAGTAAAGTTCAATTTGCCATGGATTCCTTATCGGGTTGGACCAGCAATGTCGGCACATGAAAATATTTGTAAGGATCTCAATTTTTGGAAAACATACATTGATGAATTGGCTTTGAACCGTTTCAATATTCTTTCTCTTTGGAGCGTACATCCTTTTGCTTACATGGTGAAGCCTAAAAATTTTCCAGGGGCAAACGAATTCACTGATGTTGAAATGGAAAACTGGAAACGACTATGGACTTCCATATTCCGGATGTGTCGCGAAAGGGGGATTGAAGTAT
>CANJEF010000208.1 GCA_947472965.1 Sphingobacteriales bacterium | reverse complement strand
TATTGTCTTTGGCTGGCATCAAGCCTCCTGATAACATGCAGGGTAAAGCCATCTATGGAAATTATGCAGAGGCAAAGGGTCATCAATATGTATTTGCCGCAAGTGATCGATTGGACAGTGAATATGACAGGATTCGATCTGTGCATGATGGAAGTTTTCAGTATGTCTATAATTTTTTCCCTGATCTGCCCCGCTACATGGACATTGCTTATAGAAAGATGCAACCTTCCATGAGGGACATTTTGCGGTTGAGAGATGCCGGAAAATTGAATGCCATACAGTCAAGATGGTTTGAGCCAAAGGGAACAGATGAGGAATTCTATGACGTCAAAAATGATCCCTATCAATTGCGTGACCTTTCTAAAAATCCGCAATATCCAGCTCAGATGGAGCGATTTAGAAAAGTATTCAAAGAATGGCAGCAACAAGTAACTGATCTGGGAGGCATTCAAGAGAAAAAGCTCATTGCACAGATGTGGAATGGAAAGCAGTCGCCTCCCGTAACAAAAGACCCTTTGATATTTATCAGCAACCTCAAAGTGGGCATTGCTGTTGAAACTCCCGGTTCATCCATTGCCTATAAGATCATTGGAATTGATGGTGTTGTTCCTGATCGTTGGGAAGTATACAAAGGACCTTTTGCTATTCAACAGGGAGATAAGATCCAGTCAAAGGCGCAGCGAATAGGTTATATTTCCAGTGCAAGTGTTTTGAATTAATGGGTATGTATGAGGGCCGACTTTTTTTATTTCTCTTTGGCTTTCATCTCCGAAGCCTTTTCCTTCGATACTCCATTCACCTTTCCTGCTGCTGCATCATTGGACCGCCTGGAGAATGCCAAAAGATCAAAGAACACCTCCACAAAATACCAGAGAAATAATGATGGATAGACCATTGACTAAACACCTGGGAAATGAATGGAGAGATATCCTTCCAACTATAAAGGTCCCTACACTAGCATTAATAGCAGAAAGGGGGGACTTTTAATAACGAATTTTGTTTGACTATTTTTTTTAAAAAAGCATAAAAAATTCTCAATTGCATTTTATAAAAGAAGCAGGACATGGTTATTATGTTTAACATCCTGCCATATTTAATGAAATTGTAATTGATTACTTTACAAAAAAATAATCCTTAGAATAGGGTTACTTATTTTTCTTGTTTTATAAAAAATACCAGCCTTATTGGAAGATACTCCCTTCTTTGTAAATCTGTCCCAACAAACATTTGCAAAAGCGGTAACCTTAAGAGGTTCAACACTTAGAATAGTTTTTAAGGAGATTACTTACAGTTATTTCTTAAATTGGTAAATAAATTAAAAAGTATGAAAAAAATAACAATTTTATTAATAGCAATTATAGGCTCTTTACAAATTGCATTTGCTCAATTGGTTACCGGAGAAAAAATAGCCGTTACAAATACAGAAGCAGGAGCAGTCCGCGGTTTTATTCATAATGGAATTTATACCTATAAGGGTATTCCTTATGCAGAAGCGAAACGGTTTGAATCACCTCAAAAACCAAAACCATGGAAAGGAGTAAGAAGTTCATTAACCTATGGCCCAGTTGCTCCATTACAAACACCAACAACTTCAGTGCAAGATGAAAGCGAGTTTGTTTATCATCATGATTTTGGATATACCAGTGAAGATTGTATGAGGGCAAATGTATGGACTCCAAATATTAATGACGGTAAAAAAAGACCGGTTCTTTTTTGGATACATGGTGGAGGGTTTACTGCAGGTTCTTCACAGGAGCTACCATCATATGACGGAGAAAATTTAGCAAAAAGAGGCGATGTGGTTGTAGTATCAATAAATCATCGTTTGAATGTATTGGGTTATTTGGATTTATCGGCATACAATGAAAAATATAAACATTCTGCGAACCTGAGTATTTTAGATATTAAAGCTGCTTTAGAATGGGTTAAAACAAATATTACAAATTTCGGTGGTGATCCAAACAATGTTACAATTTATGGTCAATCTGGCGGTGGCGCAAAAGTAAACACACTGATGGCCATGCCTTCCGCTAAAGGATTATTTCATAAGGCAATTAATGAAAGCGGAGCTTTTAGATCAGTAATGAAAGATAAAATATTTACTCAGGAAGTGGCAGCAGAAGTATTAGAAATACTTCATTTACAACCGAGCCAGGTTGATAGTTTAAAATCAATTCCTTATCAACAATTAAGTGACGCTGGCAATCAGGCATTAAAAATTGTAAACGATCGTGCTAGTGCAAAAGCAACTGGTGCAGTAGCAGCGGTGCGTGCTGGCTGGGGACCTAGTATAGATGTGATCGATTTGCCCTATCAAATGTTTTCAAAAGAGGCCTTCGAATTGTCTAAAGACATCCCATTAATGATAGGTACTGTTAAGAACGAATTCATGCCTTCTTTGTTTACAAATAAATCCAATGCGACATTGGAAGAGGTCATCGGAATAATAAAAATGCAACAAAAGGAGAAAGCTGATGCATACATTGCGGCTGTGAAAAAAGCGTATCCAAACGACACCAAACCATCTGACTTAATGGATATAGATGTGATGTTTAGACCGGGTGCTGTTCGTCAAGCATTGGACAAAGCAGCTTTAAATGCAGCACCAGTTTATATGTATTTATTCACTTGGCAATCACCCGTGATGGATGGAAAGTACAAAGCGATGCATTGTATGGAAATTCCATTTGTGTTTTATAATATTGATCGTTGTCAAGAAATGACTGGTGGAAGTAAAGAGGCCATTGCTTTAGCTGCTAAGGTAAGTGATGCGTGGATTAATTTTGCTCGAACAGGGGATCCCAATCATAAAGGATTGCCCAATTGGCCAAAATTTGATGCAGCAAAAACCCCAACCATGCACTTTGATAATAAATGTGAACTGAAACCTCAATTAGACAAAGACCTTTTTGATTTAGTGGCACATTAATAAATAAAACCTTGCTTGAAATTGAAACCTTATCCATTCTTATTTTTAATATTTTTTACCATGCAGATGAATGCACATGGGGATGCTGTAAATACAATGTATCCAATTGGCTCCAATGGAGCTTCGCAAGCAATTCTCGATGCAAAGGCTTTAACACGGGCACTAATTGAAAATAAATATTGCATGGAGGCATTAGATGCTTATGATAAAGAACGTGTGCCTGCTACTTCAATGGCGGTGTTACAAAATCGACAAAAAGGGCCAGATTTCATTAAGGAATTACTGGACGAACACTTTCCAATGGGAGAGATTAAGGGAATCATGAACAAGTATAAACAAATTACAAATGTTGATATTCAAATACAAAAGGATAAAAATTAAATAATGAAAAAAGTAAACGGATTTTTATTGTTATTACTAGTGCATAATTTTTCAATAGCACAAACTACAATAAAACTATATGCTGGAAAAGCACCTGGTTCATCTACCTGGAATTGGTCTGAGAAGGAATTACCGACTACACCCGGAAATTTAATTTTATATAATATAGTTGAGCCAGAATTAATTGTTTATCCTGCGCCAAGAGACAAGGCAAATGGCACCTCTATTGTCATCGCACCAGGAGGAGGTTTTCATATTTTATCAATTGAAAATGAAGGGACAGAAGTTGCAAAAAAATTAAACGAAAAAGGGATTACGGCGTTCGTTTACAAATACAGATTAGTAAGGTGTTTAACAAATAATCCCTTTCAAGAACTTATGCCTTTATTGACTGATTTAAAAAAATTGGATTCTATAAATGCTCCTATTGTAGAAATGGCCACAAAGGATGGAATCGAGGCAATGAAATATATTCGAACGCATGCTACAGACTTGAATATTGATCCACAAAAAATTGGATTTATGGGATTTTCAGCTGGCGGAACTGTAACTATGTCTGTAATATTAAGCGCGCCTGCAGAATTTAAGCCAAATTTTGTTGCACCTATTTATTTATATAAAAATGCAGTAATAGGAACTACAATGC
>CANJEF010000207.1 GCA_947472965.1 Sphingobacteriales bacterium | reverse complement strand
TGGCCAGGCGGTATTTGATGAATATATTATAGATCTTCATATTTAGCAAAGATAAGGAAGTTTGGGGGTTAGGCTGATTGGAACCTTGCTCAATGCTTTCTTCAGCTAAGGAGGATAAGAAAGAGAAAGCATCTGATAACTAACAGCTGATCAATCTTCGTGCAGACTCTTTAGGGACATTTATTATCTGGCCTTCAGGGCTTTAAATTTTACCATTCGAAATTCTTTCTGCGTCAGGGAGGGTAGAATATGAGACCTTTTCAATAATTTCAGATAGACCCAAAATAGTATTCGATGAAGAATTTTATGTTTTTGGTATTTACATACATCGCTTTTGTGAATATATCTTTTGGACAGAACCAATTCGAAATTAGTAAGACTGGCTTGAAAGACAAGATCAAAGGTGGCTGGGCTGGGCAAACCATCGGTGTCACGTTTGGTGGTCCGATGGAGTTTAGATACAATGGCACAATCATCAATGACTATCAGCCTGTTCCATGGTATGATGGTTATTTGAAGAAGACGATGATAGAAAATCCCGGCTTGTATGATGATCTTTATATGGACTTGACTTTTGTGGAAGTTTTGGAAAAAGAAGGCTTAGATGCGCCCATTCAATCATATGCAAATGCGTATGCCAATGCGCAATATCCATTGTGGCATGCGAACCAGGCGGGCAGGTATAATATCCAGCATGGCATGATGCCGCCTTTATCGGGTCATTGGAAAAACAACCCGCATGCTGATTGCATCGATTATCAAATTGAATGTGATTTTGCTGGCTTGATGTCACCTGCCATGCCCAATGTGGCTTCGGCCATTTCAGATAAGATTGGACACATCATGAATTACGGTGATGGTTACTATGGTGGCGTTTATTTAGGAGCATGCTACACCCTGGCATTCAGGTTTAATGATATCGGATTTATTGTTAGGGAGGCGCTGAAAACAATTCCCAAGGAAAGCAATTATTACAAGTGCATATACGATGTAATAAATTGGCATAAGCAGTATCCAGCGGATTGGAAAAAAACTTGGTTTGAAGTACAAAAAAAATGGACAAATGATATCGGTTGTCCTGATGGAGTATTTGCCCCTTTTAATATTGATGCAACAGTCAATTCCGCCTATGTTGTCATTGGATTGCTTTACGGGCAAGGTGATTTTACGAAGACGATGGAAATAACAACCCGTTGTGGGCAAGATGCCGATTGTAATCCTTCATCAGCGGGAGGCATATTAGGAACCATGATTGGGTATGATAAAATACCTTCTTATTGGAAGCAAGGGTTGAAAGAGGCAGAAAATATTGATTTCAAGTATACTTCAACCTCTTTGAACAAAGTGTATGAAGTGGGATTCAACCATGCCATTAAGAATATTATCAGACATGGAGGAAAGCAATCGAAAGATTTTGTGTCCATCAACTTAGCGGATATTGTTCCAGTGAAATATGAGCAATCATTTAAAGGCATCCAGCCAATCGAAAAAATCAATGTGAATCAGGAATTGAAAACCGAGTATATTTTTTCTTTTGAAGGAACGGGCTTTGTTGTGAGAGGGGAAGCTGCAAAATGGGCCTCTTTGAGCAAGGATTCATTTAGTATGGAGGTATTTGTTGACGATGAAAAGTATGAGTTGGTCTCCTTACCGGTATCCTTTTTAAACAGGCGTCATGAATTAACTTGGAGTTATATGCTTGCCAAGGGGCGTCATCAAGTTAAACTGAAACTTTTGAACAACCTTGTTGGTGAATCATGCAAAATCTTGGACATTATCATTTACAGCGATGAGGCAAACAAAAAAACTGCCGATAATTTGTTCCACTTTCAATTCAATTGATCTCCTTTTTTTGATATTAGAGAGTAGATAGCGGTTGATTTTTTCCAGTATTCCTCGGTCTTATTATTTTTTATTTGTAATCATTAACGGGTTTTAAAAATAATGGGTTGCACAATCTTAGATCACCCTTTTGTTAAAGCCATGTCGGTTTGGGTTAAAATCTTTAATTTTAGCCTAAATATATTTGATGTCTAAGGTAAAATACCAAAAAAACTCCAATGATGGTAAGCCATCTGTTCAGCCCCAAGCTGTTAATACAAGGCAATGGCCTGATTTTGGGATTGTTTTCATCATATTGTATTTATTGATCGAATTTTTGCCCGCATTTCAGGGTATAGATGTTATTGGTGCGCAGTGGCTTTTTCTAACTGTTTTGAATATCGTTGTTGTCATATTCATTTTCCTGAAGCGAAATCATTATCGCGAAAGCATTAAAAATATTTTTAATTCATATGCTGTATGGGCATATTTATTGCTACTGGCTTGGGCTTTGCTATCTTATTTTTATGCTGTTAACAGTACCGAGGTACTTGTAAATGGTGCGCGAATGGCAACTACTGTAGTAGTTTTTATTAATATTGCAATATTGCTTTCTGGCAGAAAGCAAAACTTCGGTTACGCAATACATGTTATAACCTTTATCCTTTTTTATCAGTCGTTTGCTATCTTAAAAGAGTTTTATGACGGCTTCACTACGGGCGTAAATTTTGATGGGTTGGTTTATGGGCTTAAGGGGAATGCAGGCAATAAGAATATCATGGCTGCAATACTTTCCATCAAAATACCATTTGCACTATACACTCTTTATCAAGGCAAAAAATGGTTAAAAGCTGTCGGATTTTTAACATTGTTGGCGGCTATTTTTGCTATTTTCATCATCAATGCCAGAACTGCATATTTGTCAATTTTTGGTGCCGCTATTTTATATATAGGATTTCTTATTGTTAACTTTTTAAGGGAGAAAAAATCAAGAAAAAGTCTGTTGATTTCAATGCTGTTTATTTTTGCTCCACTTATTATTGCATTTTTGTTTGCACAAGGTATTGTTTCGAATGCAAGGGATACTTCGGGAAATGTTTTTGGAACATATGGAACGGTTACAGAGCGAATGAAAAGTATTTATGTTGAAGCAACTTCTGCATCCGGGAATTCGCGTATCAGTTTTTGGGGCCACGCATTGGATTACATTAAGCATCATCCCATTTTTGGAGGAGGCTTGGGGAATTGGAAATTAGTATCTATACCTTATGTAAAGGAAATTACAAACGACCTTATAGTTCCATATCATGCACACAACGACTTCCTTGAGATTACGGCCGAGCTTGGTATACCTGGTGGTCTTTTGTTTCTATCATTGTTTGTATTGATGTTGTACTATACAATCCGGATTTGGAAGACGGATAATGAAATCGGGAAATACATTGCTGTTTTTTCTTTGATTGGATTGTCTGTTTATTTTTTTGATGCTTTTTTAAATTTCCCTGCGGAGCGACCTGCCACACAAATTATTTTTGCGTTTATATTGGCTTCAATAACTGGTGTTTTTGTTTCTGACTCAACGAACTCACTGTCTAATCGTTTCAAAGTAACCCCCTCCTTTTATGCAGTAGTTGCAATAGCGATTCTTCTGCCATGTATGAATATAACTTTCCTTACTTACAGGTCGATGAGGGCACAACGGATTTTGGCAAGTGAAATTAATAATGGAACCCCCAATGCTTCTTTTGAGGTAGCATCTCAAATTTTTCCTTCAATTCCAAATATTTCTGTTACCACGCTGCCTATTGCTGCAATTAAATCGAGGTATTACAACAGGGATAACCGTTTTGAAAAAACATTGGAATTGCTGGATGAAGGTGCCAAGGCCAATCCATATTTATATTATAGCGAGTTTCTTCGTGGTGCTTTTTATTATGTTAGAGGTGAAAAAGATAGCGCTTTGAAGTACACCAAAATTTCTTTTTACAATTGGCCCAGGGCAGCAAATTATTTTCGTAATTATATGGCTGTCCTTGGGTTAAATAAAGATACTATAGAAATGAAAAATGCATTTTCAACGTATATAAAGTACAGAAATGAGGCTTTCGCCTGGAATCTCTATATAATGGGTCTGCTTCAATC
>CANJEF010000206.1 GCA_947472965.1 Sphingobacteriales bacterium | reverse complement strand
CACTGACGAATATCAATCGCTAACAAATCACCCGGAATATGTTGATCCATTCCCATTTGAATTGATAGAATACTTTGTTCTACCCTTTGCAAGGATTGAAAATGACGGGCATTGGTAACAATGGTATTTTCAGTATTGATATCTCCGGATATAACCTTTTCAACCATTTTTTGCTTAAGCTGATCCAATTGAAATTGATGTTTGGCTGATAGCAAAAGAATATTGGGAGAAGTGAATTTTTTTTCAGCTTCTTCAAACGCTTTTTTATCATCCGCCTTGTTCCCAATCAACATAAATGATTTTGCTTTCATTTGAAGAGACTCCTCCAACTTCTCCAATGCCTCCAAATCCTCTTCATGCACATCAAACATATACAAGACGATATCTGCCTTGTCCATTTTTTCCATGGTACGCTCGATGCCAATGGCTTCAATTTCATCAGTACTTTTTCTTATTCCTGCCGTATCAACCAACCTGAATAAGATGCCATCAATGTTCAGCACTTCCTCAATGGTATCCCTTGTTGTTCCTGCTATGGAACTTACAATAGCCCTGTTTTCTTGCAACAAGGCATTGAGCAAGGTAGATTTACCAACATTGGGTTTTCCAACAATGGCTACACTTACACCATTTTTGATAACATTGCCCAGTTGAAAAGAATGCAGCAACTCTCTTACTGTTACTTCAATTGTATTGAGCAACAACCGTAACCTTGTACGATCAGCAAATTCAACATCCTCTTGAGAGAAATCAAGTTCCAATTCGATTAAAGCAGAAAATTTAATTAGCTCTTCGCGCAATGCCGATAAAATATGTGAAAAACCTCCCTTCACTTGATTTAAGGCCGTTTCTTGTGCAGCCTTGGTTCCAGATGCAATGAGATCAGCTACAGCCTCAGCTTGAACAAGGTCCATTTTCCCATTTAGAAAGGCTCGGAGGGTAAATTCACCGGGCTTTGCAATTCGTGCACCCATTACAATACAGGTTTCAATAATTTGTTGTTGGATATAGGGAGATCCATGACAGGAAATTTCAACAACATCCTCGCCTGTATAAGAGCGGGGAGCTTTAAATAATGAAAGCACCACTTCATCGAGTGCTTTTCCATGATGCGATAACATTCCTACATGCAATGTATTGCCGGGCTCTATTGTAAGATCTTTTGCTGGAAAGATAGCATTAACAATCTCGATCGCACCTCTACCGCTAAGTCGTATAACACCTATTGCACCAATACCGGGCGGTGTAGCCATGGCTACAATAAGGTCATTCCACATGGGTTGCTTTTTTTCCATTCTGCAAAATTACGGGTTCCTTAAACGTGTATAATAAAAAAGCCGTTCGTGAATACGAACGGCTTTCATGATATAAATTTAGAAGACTATTCTTCTGCTAGTTGGAATGTAACAGGCTGACGGCGATATGCTTTTACCTGACGTCCGTTTTGAACTGCTGGCTTCCACTTGGGTCCTTTTTTAATGGCCGCAATGGCAATATCAGCAAGTTTTGTTCCGGGACCAAGGCAATTTGCAACACCTGCTTCGCTACAACCCATTGCACGTACTTCACTCACTCCACCTTCCTTGTCAACGATGAAGAGAACTACAACGGTTCCAGATCTTCCATCATCTTGAAGTTGGTCGATATTCCTTTCAATCTCCCTTGATACATATCTTGTCCAGGCACTAGTTCCACCTGGGAATTCTGCATCAATTTCAACTTTTTGGAAAACCTTATCGTAATCGTCTTCTTTAGGTGCTTCTACAACACCTCCGGCTTCAATAGGAGGAGCAACAATGCCCTCATCCTTGATACCTTCCTGGTTGACGGTACCGATTTTAGTATCCTCCAGTTTTTCAATTTCTGGGGGTTTCTCTTCTTCTTTCACCTCTTCGTCCTTCACTACCTTTGGTGGTGTGAATTTCGCCATCTCGACTTTTGGAGGTTCTGGTGGCTTTGGAGGAGGTGGCGGTGGTGGTTCTGGCTCATCTTGTTTGATTTCTTCCAGCTGCACCTCTTTGATGTCTACTGCGCCTTTTTTCGATCCCAAGTCGAGAGAAGAAATGAAGGATGCGAGCAATATGAGCAACGCAAAGGAAGCAGTCAAAATCATGGCATTTCTGAGACGCTTGTTATAATCCTTGCGTAATTCATAAGCACCATAACTTTTGTTCCTACCATCGAAAATGAGGTCGATCAATTCGGTACTTAATATTTTATTAGCATCCATTTGTAATGCGTTTTAGTTGAGATTCAATTATCTGCTTTTTTCACAAATTACTTGATGCCGGCTGCGGCTTCAGTAATGGTTATCAATTGGTATTCCTGAGGAGAAATATCAACCATTGCGTAACGTTTGATTCCATTAATTGTCATCTCATCCAATATATCCACTGTATTCTTATACGTGGCATCTATTGTTGGTTTGATAATTACAACAAGATCTTCAGGATTGGTATTTTGTCTTTTCCTGATGAGCTCATCGCGGATGGTCTTGAACGTTGCGGTTTTGATTTGGGTTGGATCGAGACCTTCGTAATAATAAACCACATCTTGTTTTCCAAGCATGATGGTGAAGGCACCAGATTCCTTAACCTTATTTTGTTCCTCAGGCCTATCCACATCCTTTGGCATATAAAGATTCATTGCCGTAGGCTGTGCCATTGTGGTAGTGAAAATAAAGAAGGTGATCAGCAAAAAGCCCAAATCAACCATCGGTGTCATGTCAACCGTTGTTGAAAGTTTTTTCGCCTTTTTTACACCTGGGCCTTTTTTCCCTCCGCTATCGCCACCTGTGTCTAAACTTGCCATAAATTAAGGTTTAACTGAGTTTATCAATTTATTTACTTGTCTCCGTAGATTTGCTTTTGTCTTGTTTCATACAATGAAGTTCCAGCAGGAGCATCTTCAGGCGTAGTAACCAACAAGAATTTATTTTGATCATTCTTCTTGAATGCATTCAAAATGTTCTTGAAATCCGGATACTTCGTAGCATTATCTGCCTTGATAAGCAGATTCAACTTACGTCCTGAATAAGCGCTTAACGCATCCCTGATCCAATAATACAATTCACCACCGGTTGAATCTGCACATGGAATCCCAGCTTGAGCAACTTTTTTTGCCTGCTCTGGATCCATTGCCAGAAGACTTTTAAGTTGACTGAAGGGAACACCGATGCTAGGAGCATTGACAAACATTTTAACTTCATTATCAGTCAATCCCAGTTTTCTTGTTTCATTCAGGTTTTGAATGAGCACTTTTCGAAAACTTGGGTTATCAACTGAAACAAATGCCCTGCCTTTGCTGTCAACAGAAACCATGAATGCATCTTTTTCAGGAAGTATCTGTGAAGAAACCGAGTTGGGTGTTGTAACCTCAACAGGCTCTTCAGGCTTGAACTTCGTAGCAAGCATGAAAAACGACAAGATCAGAAATGCCACGTCCACGAACGGCGTCATGTCGTTTATCGGGACGTGCTTTTTTATTTTGACACTTGGCATGTTTACAATTTTAATATTTAGATTCTAAAATCTTGATTTTCCACAACGGAAATCAAAAATTAATTACTTGTATTGAGAAACAAAGCTCTGCGTAAGCGTAAAGCCAGACTCATCAATACCATAAGTGATAGAATCTATCCTTGTAGTGAACACGTTGTACATAAGCAATGCAACAGATGATGTAGCAATACCCAGTGCTGTGTTATACAATGCTTCAGAGATACCCACCGCCAATTCAGCAGCAGCACCTGATCCGCCTTCTTCACCAAGAGATGAGAATGATTTGATCATACCCAATACTGTACCCAAAAGGGCAACAAGTGTACCAAGTGAAGTAAGTGTAGAAAGGAATACGAGGTTTTTCTGCAACATTGGAAGCTCTAATGCAGTTGCTTCTTCTACTTCCTTTTGAATTGCATGAACTTTTTGTTCTGTGTTCAATGATCCTTCTCCGATCATTTCCTTATACTTCTTAAGTCCAGCTTTCATT
>CANJEF010000205.1 GCA_947472965.1 Sphingobacteriales bacterium | reverse complement strand
TCAGCATCTTTTCTCGGGGTTGTTTCGGTAACAGGAATGGAGTCTGGATTTCCATACACTGTGCAGGATGATGAAAAAACAAAATGGGGAATTTTAAATTCCTCTATGCATTGCAATATGCTGATTAGTGATCCGATGTTGTTTTGAAAATACAAGAGTGGTTTTTCTACCGATTCCCCTACAGCTTTGTAAGCGGCAAAATGAATGACGCCAACGATGTCTGGATGCTCTTCAAATATTTTCCTGCTTTCAACATGATTGCAAAGATCAACCTTGTAATTTGTTATTTTTTTACCGGTAATTTTTTCTACTCTCACGAGAATTTCAGGGACTGATCTTGAGTTGTTATCGGCCGACAATACTTCGAAGCCATTTTCAATTAAGTCCACCAATGTATGTGAACCAATGTATCCAGCTCCACCGGTAACGAGTATTTTTTTCATTGTCGGTTGTAGTTTTATCTTTCCATCAATCCCATGATATAATTTCCATACCCGCTTTTCAAGAGGGGTTTGGCAAGTTCAATAAGTTGCTCCTTGGTAATGAATCCTTTACGCCAGGCTATTTCCTCAATACAAGCCACTTTTATACCCTGCCTTTGTTCTATAACTTGGATGAACTGGGAGGCTTGCATCAGGGAGTCAAATGTTCCGGTGTCGAGCCATGCTGTTCCTCGATCAAGCACGGAAACACTCAATTTTCCTCTTCTTAGGTATTCAAGATTTATATCTGTTATTTCAAATTCGCCGCGTGGGGAAGGTTTGATATTTTTTGCAATCTCAATAACGCTGTTATCATAAAAATATAATCCCGGAACCGCAAATTTGCTCTTTGGTTTTTCTGGCTTCTCCTCTATTGAAATCACTTTGTTATCTGCATCAAATTCTACTACCCCATATCTTTCAGGGTCACTCACTTGATATGCATATACGATTCCGCCACTAGGATTTGCATTTTTCTCAAGGGTGTTGCCAAGCCCCATCCCATAAAATATATTATCTCCCAATACCAATGCACAGCTATCATCACCAATAAAATCTTCCCCAATAACAAAAGCCTGAGCAAGTCCATTTGGTTGCTCTTGTACTTTATAAGAAAAATTCAGTCCAAGGTGATGGCCATTTCCAAAAAGTTTTTCAAATTGAGGCAGGTCATGCGGTGTGGAAATAATCAGTATATCTTTGATTCCAGCCAACATCAGGGTGGAAAGCGGATAATAAATCATCGGCTTATCGTACACGGGCATGATCTGTTTACTGATGGCATAGGTAATTGGGTAAAGCCTTGTGCCAGATCCTCCGGCCAATATAATCCCTTTCATATTCAACTGGTTATGTTACAAAGATGGGTTTTTTTTTGTCTTTTTGAGTAAAGTTTCAAACTTAAATTATCATTATGTATGCTTCAAATCAATCCTTGATTTTAGACAATATCTTCTTTAGTTAACATTTCCATAATCTGATGGTCACAATTACATAACTTCTCCCTAACCCTCGCATAACCTCTGTAGAGTTACTTTGTATTGTAACAAACAGTTTATTAATGTCGAAGCATGGTAAATTATCCTTTTTAGTATTGTTTCTTTTGGCCTTTAGTGCTGCGAGTGCCCAAGGCATCAAACTAGTTGGACGGATTGTGAATACAAAAAATGAGGTGATTATTGGTGCGTCAATTAAGGTAGAGGAACTTAAAAGAACAATTCTTTCAGATGTTGAGGGCCAATTTTCAATACTACTCCAGCCTGAAAAAAAATATTCGTTCATGGTATCCAGTATGGGGTACTCATCTAAATTGATTTCTGAAATCGATGTTTCGAATTCACAGGACAATACATTGACTATCGTACTGGAGCCTCAATTCAAGACCAATGAAGCGATTGTAATAAGGTCCACACGAAAACAAGAAAGCACAGTAGCCTTGTTAACGTTTCAAAGAAGTAATACTGCACTTTCAAGTGGTCTTGCTGCTGATTTTATCCGCCGAACCCCCGATAAGAATATGGGTGAGGTATTGAAAAGGGTAAGTGGCGCTTCGATACAAGATAATAGGTTTGTTGTAGTACGTGGACTATCGGACAGATACAACGCAGCAATGTTGAATACCGCTCAGCTACCTAGTTCTGAGCCCGATAAGAAAGCATTTTCATTTGATGTATTTCCTGCTGCACTGATTGATAATATTATAATAAACAAGACAGCAACTCCAGATCTTCCAGGTGAATTTGCAGGGGGGCTCGTTCAGGTTAATACAAGGGATATACCCAATAAAGATTTATTAACACTTGGTTTTGGTATTGGTTATAACACGCAATCTACTTTCAAGGATTTCACAAGTAACCAAAGGAATAAATATGATTGGTTGGGCTTTGATGATGGAACCAGGAGCATTCCAGCTGGTTTTCCTGCAACCGCACAACTATATAGATCGTTGGGTAAAGATGCAGCAGGATTTGATCAACAAGTTGCCTTATCACAATCTTTTCGTGGTGATGTTTATACACCAGTTAAAAGTAAAGCAGCACCTATTCAGACGTATAACTTGACCTATGCCAAGAATCATAAATTTAAAAATGGTTCAAATTTTGGTACCATCATAGCATTTAATTACAGAAACTCAATGTTGGTTTATGATGTGGACCGTGCTTTTTATGAAGCAGATGGTAAAAAGGTTTTTGAGTTTGGGGATAGGCAAAATAAATACCTTACTAATTTCGGAGGTGTTGTAAATGTTTCTTGGGTTAAAGGAAAAAATAAGCTTTCATTCAAGAATCTTTTCAATCAGTTGTATGAAGACAATTATTATGTTCGAAGTGGATATAATACAAATCGTTTGAATGACCTTTCTTTCAGTTCATCCTATTTAAACCAACGATCACTTTATAGTACTCAAATTGAGGGAGAGCATCAGCTTTCAAAAAGTGGGATAAAATTCAAATGGAATGGAAATGGCGGATATAACTGGAAAATTCAACCTGATTTAAGAAGTGCACTTTATGCAAGAACAATCAATTCTTCATTACCCTACGAAATTGATCCAGATGATACTAGAAGATTTTTCAGTGATTTGAAAGATTATAGTGTAGGCGCTGGCGGGCAATTCATCATTCCCATGAACTGGGGTGGAAAAGATAAACAAACATTTAAGTTGGGTGGTTCCACACTAGCTCGTGTTCGTGATTTCCGTAGTAGAATATTCAGGTATAATGTTGGCAATAGCCAAACTTTCAACCCGGCTACTGGCTTGAAACCTGTCGAAACAGCATTTTTATCTGATAATATTGGGAAAAATGGATTTATTCTCGAGGAATTTACCAATAACTCAGATAAATATTTTGGTGCATCTGTCCTGAATGCTGGTTTCGCAATGTTAGATAACCGAATAGGCGATTTGAGGGTAATCTGGGGGCTTCGAGGTGAAAATTTCCAGCAACTGCTCACTTCGAAAGACCAAACAGGATATAGAAGGGTTAGTTTGACTGAAAAATTTGACCTTCTTCCTTCATTGAATGTTGTGTACAATGCTGGTACCAAACAGAATATCAGAGCGTCGGTAAGTAAAACAGTGGCACGACCTGAATTCAGGGAGATCGCTGAGTTTGCATTTTTTGATTATGAAATGAATTATGGAGTAAAGGGGGATACTTCTTTAAAACGTAGCTCTATAACTAATTATGATTTACGGTACGAAATTTATCCAAATGCCGGTGAGTCAATTTCTTTTGGAACATTCTATAAGTCATTTGTTGACCCGATTGAATTCAGGCTCGATCCAGGTAGTAATGCTGACAGCCGTAGGTACTTTTATCAAAATGCATTAAGTGCTTCCACAATTGGATTTGAAATTGAGATCCGAAAAGGGTTGGAGTTTATTGCCCCTGCTCTAAAAAATCTCAGTCTATTTGGAAACTATACTTTCTTAAAATCGCAGGTTGTATTTAAGGACTTGAGTTCATCAAACAAAGAAATTAAAGCTGATCGCCCATTACAAGGACAATCACCATAT
>CANJEF010000204.1 GCA_947472965.1 Sphingobacteriales bacterium | reverse complement strand
CAGATACAAGTGCACGATTTGGTATTACAGGATATAACAGAATAGTTCAACAAGAGGCCTATGATTTCTATAAAATATGGACTGGTTCTAACTTTCCACGTGTATTAGCAATAGAGATTCAACATCCCACACCCTATTATGACGATTCATATGCTGTGAATACAGCAAACATGGGACCTTATGGTGATGCCATTACTTATGAATTGATTCCTGAAATAGAAAAAAGATTTCGTGGCATTGGTGAAGGTTGGGCTCGCTTCTTATATGGTGGAAGCACAGGCGGATGGGAATCTCTTGCAGCACAAGTATTCTACCCTGATGAATATAATGGCTGCTATGCTGCTTGTCCAGATCCAATCGACTTCAATCACTTCACTTCAGTCAATTTATACAAAGATAGTAACGCTTATTTTCGAGAAGGACCATTCAGAAAAACCTTAAGGCCCGGTCACAGGAATTACTTAGGACATGTTGATGCAATGGTCCGCGATATGAATTACCGCGAAAGAGCTCTTGGAAGCAAAACAAGAAGTGGCGAGCAATTTGATATTTGGGAAGCAACATTTTCACCTGTTGGAAAAGATGGATATCCTGAACCAATATGGGATAAAAAAAATGGAATTATCAATAAACAAGTTGCAAACTATTGGAAAGAAAATTATGACCTCACGCACATCATACAAAGAGATTGGCCTAAGATTGGTGAAAAACTAAAAGGCAGGATCAATATTTATGTAGGCGACATGGACAACTATTATCTTAATAATGCGGTGTACAATGCAGAGGATGTGCTAAAAAAATTAAAGAACCCTTCTTGTAACTGCACTATTGACTATGGTGATCGAGCAGAACATTGCTGGAATGGAGATCATAAAAATCCAAACTATATCAGCAGGTTAAGATATCATAGGATGTTTATTCCAAAATGGACAGAAGAAGTTCAATCAAGGGCTCCCAAAGGTGCAGATCTTAGTTCATGGCGATATTAAGAAAGATGTGAGACAAAAGATGTGAGACAAAAGAAATAGTAAGACAGATCAGCACTTAGGCTGTTCCTTATGTCTTACATCTTTTGTCTTATGTCTTATTAACTGGCCTCAAAAACCCCAATTGCAAAAGCAATACTGCAAACACCACCAGAGCCAACATGGCGAAATCCCTTCCAAGATTTCCTGCATCGGTTGACTTCCCCAAAAAATCTGTTATCACTGCGCCTAAACAAATACCTGCAGTATTCAAAAACCCATAGGCAGTAGCACGTTGACGCGGATCGACAAACTGACAAAGTATGGGCATGTTGTTGGTATCAAACATACCAAATCCAAATCCAAAAAGAAATGCAGCGCCCATAAAATGGGTTAGTGTTTGTCCAAAGCCCAATAGCAACAACGCAGGAATGGTCAATGACAATCCAATGGCACCTGTATATACTCTGCCGCGAATATTCCGCTGAACCCACTTGTCTGATAGTATTCCTCCAACAACAACTCCCAACAATGACGACAAGGATATTGAAATGGTAGCCAAGGGACCAGCTTTCTTCATGTCAATACCAAGTGTTTCGGAAAACAATGTTGGCGCCCAGTTTTTGATGGCCCAACCAGGAAGACTGGGTACAGCAAAATACAATATGATAATCCAAAATGAAAAACTTGAAAATAGTTTTCCTAAGCCCTTAATATCTTCTTTAAAAGAGGTACTTGTTTTTTTTATACTTATTACCTCATTGTCATTTGAGATTTTTTCTTGAACAAAGAATAACAATATGATTGAATATAACATTCCAATTCCTCCAAATATGATAAATGTTATTTGCCAACTCATTGCTGCTGACACCACAGAGCCAAATCCACCAAATGCTTGTCCCAAGTATATTCCAGTCATATGCAACCCTATTGCAAGTGAGCGTGTTTTATCGCTATGATAATCTGCTATTAATGATAGTCCTGCTGGAATGTATAGGGCTTCGCTGAATCCCATCAACGCTCTCAGGGTATAAAGTGTTTCATAATTTCTTGCAAAACCCATTGCGAGTGTAACAGCACTCCATACAAATAAGCTTCCGACAATCAGCCATTTTCGGTTGAAACGGTCAGCAATCATACCAGACAAGGAACTCATCAACCCATACACCCACAAAAAAACCGCCATGAGTCTTCCGAAGTTGGCAGCTTGTTTCAATTCGTCAATAACAATTTGCATGGATGGACGCATGGTTGCAATCATCTGTCTATCCATATAATTCAACATGGCAACAACTGATAATAATCCAACAAGAATCCAGGGATAGTATTTGCTTTTGAATAATGAACTGTTACTCATTTCATTTTGTATAAATCAAAATCAGTTAATCCTAAATCAACTTTGAACTGTTTTGATTGATCTGAAGTTAAGTTCCGTAATGGAAGCCTGCATTCACCGCAGTCCATGCCCAGCAATTTCATATAAGCCTTACCTGTAGGGATACCTCCATAATTTATCAGCAACCTAATCATTTCAACAGATGCCTGTTGAAGCTGCCTTGCTTTTTGAAGATCACCTTGGTTAAACGCTTCAATTAATTTTTGATACAACGGAGCAATATAATTGTAGGTAGAACCAATAGCTGCTTTTACACCCATCGCCATACCGGAAAGGAGGTTTTCATCTCTTCCCCATAATATATCGTACTGCGAATTTTCAAAATGGATACAGGAAAGCAGATCCATGTGGTCTTCATGCGAATATTTAATGCCCGCGAAATTGGGAATCTGATTATGCACCAACTTCAACAATTCAATCATAGGAAAATTAACGCCTGTCATTACAGGAATATGGTAGAAATAAAAAGGCATATCAGGAACAACTGCCGCAACTTCACTACAACAAGCTGCTATCAATTCAACTGAACTTGGCTTATAATAATAAGGTGAAAGTAATGACACCCCATACAATCCTATTTGCTTTGCATGAAGGGCAAGTTCTTTACAATCCTCCAATGATGTGCCACCAACAACAGTCATGATCTTAAAGTCCGTATACCCTTTTGCTGCCTCAGCCCAAGCCTCTGATACAGCCTTGCGTTCGGCGATGGTGAGTGAAGCCCCCTCGCCAGTGGTACCACAAATGAATGCTGCACGAATGCCATTTCGGTATAGCAAACCACAATAGTCTTTTATCAGGGAAATATTAATCGAACCACCTGCATGCATTGGTGTGAAAGGGGCAGGAATCAATCCTGTAAAATGTTGAAATCTCATCTGATAGCCGTCTTGGTTAATACCCTTAAAGATAAAGCATCCTTTTGACCCATATCTAAGATTTTTTTTGGTTGATTAAAAAATTATTTTTAGATTAGTCTAAATTTTATTGAAGGAATGGTAAAGTATACAATTAGTGAGGAAAATTACATAAAAGCAATATTTCATTTGCAGAAACAGGCAACACAGGTATCAACCAAGGAGCTTTCCGGTGCGCTTCAAACGAAGCCTGCATCAGTAACTGATATGATGAAAAAGCTTAAAACAAAAAAACTCCTAAACTACAAGCCATACTATGGTTTTAGGCTCAGTGCAGAAGGAAATAGGGTGGCTCTTGGAATCATCAGAAGGCATCGATTATGGGAGTTTTTCCTTTCAGAAAAGTTGGATTTCAGGTGGGATGAAGTGCATGAAGTGGCAGAACAGCTTGAACACGTGAGTAGCCTGAAACTGATTGAAAAACTGGACTCTTTTTTAGGCTTCCCTAAATTTGATCCGCATGGTGATCCTATTCCAGACCAACATGGCAACTTTCCAAACCAAGTAAAATGAAAAATACAACACAAGATTATTCTTCCCTGAGTGAAGTGCACCAAAGTGTTGACACCAGTAAAAAAATAGGTTGGAGAAGGGTTCTTTCCTTTTTCGGACCAGCATACCTTGTTAGTGTAGGCTATATGGACCCCGGCAACTGGGCAACAGATTTAGCAGGGGGAAGCAAATTCGGATATACCTTGATATGGGTATTGCTGATGAGTAACATGAT
>CANJEF010000203.1 GCA_947472965.1 Sphingobacteriales bacterium | reverse complement strand
TGTTGAACGAGGGAAGGGTTCCCCAGGTAGAGGATGCAAAGGGAGACGCTACGCTAGGTTGCGCATCATCAAACCTTGATTTCATTGAATTATCAATTCGTTGAAAACGATTGATTTCACCCCAAGGCACTTCCCATGTTCCGAAGTCGGCTTTCATTTTTTTCAATACTTCATTCAGGTAAGCGATTTTTTTTCCATCTGCCATTTCATTTAGCATTCTTGGCAACTCGAATGTAAGATCGATATCGCGACCTCTTCCTCTTGTAAGGTCCATCAATAATTTTTCTGCCCAGTGAATTGCGATGGTTGTTGCAACAGAAGTTGCAGCCGTTCTTCTGTCCCACTCAGTAAGCAATTGAACCGCTCTGGTTATGTCGGGTTTGATATCGTTCGCAATGGGCGAGCGTGCAGCTTTAAAGAGCGATGGCAAGAATACATCAAAGGCGCTCATATAGGTGTCGTATCCTGCATTGATGAGACTTGCTATATCGTATTTGTCTTTTGATGCAAGTACCCTAACTGCATTAACTCCTCTGAAATTTTCAGGATCAGGTGCCATATAGGTTGGATATTTCTTTTTTGAAATGCTGCCTGTACCGGATACAGTAAATGGAGTTGCATTGCAGTTTTGTAACCAACCATTTGTAGGATTATAGAGGTGCACAGTTTCATCAACCGTGTGCAATCCTTTCCAATCAGTTGCAGAGGTGGATCCGTCAACCGGGTTTTTCCAATCGATATTGGGATCGCGCTTTGGCATGAAGTTTCCATGCCAATAAGCAATATTTCCCTGGTCGTCGGCATAGACCGTGTTATTTGAAACATTGGATCGCAGGTCCATATTTTTTTTAAATGCTTCAAAACTAGTTGCTTTTGTTCGGCTCCATGATTGGATCAATCCACTCAATGATCTATTATTAGATTGCATGCTGATCCACTTATCGTTTTGCATGGCCATGATGGGTCCATGATGCGTTTTGTAAATCGTAAATTCTTTTTTTATCATTCCTGAAACGGACTTGTATTGTATAGTAGTTGTTTGTTTCGATACGGGTTTGGCAATTTGATCATGCATATAGAAAATGCCATCTTGTTTTTTTACAATTGTTTCTTCGTACAAGTCAGCAACATCTGCTTCACTTGAAGTATGCATCCAACCACAGTGTTCATTAAAGCCTTGGTATACAAAAAATTGCCCCCATGTAACAGCACCATAAGCATTGAGACCTTCTTCACTTACCATGTGCACTTCCGGTCTGAAATAAAAGGTGACATGCGGATTGATATAGAGCATCGCATTTCCACTGCTGCTCTTTGATGGGGCAATGGCAAATCCATTTGAACCAATTAGTTGTTCGGGATCTTTTCTTTTTAAAGAAGCCAAATCTGTTGGCAATCCCTGATAGAATTTTTTAATATCATTTGCAGTGAGATTGCCTGTTTGAATTGCAGATATACTGCCATCGGTGTAGGTTAATGGATACCATGGTTTGAATTCACGGAGCAACGCAGGTTTAACTTGGGGGTTTTTATAGAGATAATAGTTGATGCCATCTGCAAATGCGTTTAATAATTTTTTCATCCAATCCGGACTTGCATCATAATCTTTTACCGTTTCTGCGGAATCAATAACCATCCGAACCAGAAGGTCTTCATAAATATCCTTTTCTCCTGAAACCTCACTTGTTCTACCAAGCATGGTGATGTAGTTCATTTCCACGCGCTGAAAATCATCTTCACACTGTGCATACATCAGTCCGAAAACACAATCGGCATCTGTTTTTCCATATACATGTGGGATACCCCATTTATCACGTATGATATTTACATGTTTTGCTGTTTCTTGCCAGCGTTGGATGTCTTTGCTTTGCTGACTTTTGGAAAGCATGGGCACAAAAAGCAACAGTACGATTAGTTTTTTCATGAATCTTAATTTATGCATTGCAATTTAAAATTGATTGGATAAATATCATACCTATCAAGCATTCAATCTCTTGATGACATATTTAATTGAACTGCATTCAGTACTAAACTTATAATATAGTAAGTGAATACTATTATTGGTTTGCCGTAAACACCCTAATGAAATTACCTCCAAGTATTTTCACAATGTCTTTCCGGGTATAGCCACGTTTCATCAATTCGGCAGTAATCAGCGGCATATTTGTAACATCATTTAATTCTCTTGGGGATGAGTTGATGCCATCAAAATCTGAGCCCAGCCCTACATGATCAACACCAATCAGTTTCACAATATGATCGAGGTGATCAATCAACAAGGAAATCGAAGGCCTTGTATTGTCCATTTCCTCCTTGTATTTTTCATGGATAAAAAGATTGGCATAGAAGTCGCTTGGATTTGTTTTCAAGATCGAATCTTTTTCAGCCTGGTGTTTTTTAATGAATGCATTGTTTTTTGCGCTGAAGGTGCTATCAACAAATCCGGAATAAAAATTTAAGTGTATAACACCATTGTTTTTCCCCAAGGCACGAATCTGATCGTCTGTCATGTTGCGGGGAACAGGACAAAGTGCATACGTACAACTATGAGAAGCAATCACAGGTTTGGTGCTAACCCTGATGGCATCGTAAAATGTTTTTTCTCCAACATGGGAGATGTCTACAATCATCCCTAGTTCATTCATTTTTCTGACAAGCTGTTCTCCAAATGAATTTAATCCATACGGGTGTCCTAAATCGTTTTTACCCCTTTCGTCTGCTGCAGAGCTTGCCCAGGATGTGCTGTTATTCCAGGTAAGCGTCATGTATCTTGCTCCTCTTTTATATAAGGTTTCCAAATAGTCGATGCGATCTTCAATCATGTGTCCGCCTTCTACACCCATCATGGAACCCAGTTTTTTTTCTTTTACAGCTCTTTCTAAATCTGCAGGCGTTTTCACAATCATCATTTTTGTAGGGTTGCGTTCAACATATGCATACAAGGAATCAATCTCCCTGTTCGCATACGCATAAGCAGTACCATTGCCAAAGTTTTCATCACAAAAAATGGAGAAAACCTGGATGTCTACGCCACCTTCCTTTACCCGTTTCAGATCTGAATGGGTAATTCCTTTTAGATCTTGGTCGAAGCTTACTTTTTTTTCAATGGCCGTACTGATAAAGTCATTGTGTGTGTCAACAACAATTGCTTTTTTGTGCAGCGACTTATAATTCTGTGCATTCAAACCCTGAAAGGTGATAACAGATCCGAGGATCAGCAAACTGGCTATTCGTTTCATATTTAATCTTTTATTGCCTGGTACATCAATACCCGAAAGCGATCACTGATATCACCGTTTTGGGTTGGATATATATTACGGAAAAACAATCCAACTATTTTTTCTCTTGGGTCAACCCAATAGGTGGTTGCAAACATGCCTCCCCAATCGTACGTGTCTTCCTGGGTAGGCAGTTTTGCGCTTCCTTTTTCAGTGGTGATGCCAAAGCCCAGTCCGAATTTATTTGTACCATTGTTGATGTCTCCGATTTGATTCATGGTCATCATGCGAACGGTATTTCTGCTGAGAATCCGTGCGCCGTTATAGGTTCCTTCGTTGAGCATCATTTGTAAAAAGATGGCATAGTCCATGATGGTTGATGACAATCCACCGCCACCGCTTTGCATCGGGAATCCCTTGTTCGGGTAGTCTCTATAAAATGTACCATTGATCTTATATGTTTCGGGCATCATTTCAAGCACGCCATCCTTTTGGGCGTATAGTGATACCAACCTGTTTTGCTTTTCTTTCGGAATGTTGAAGTAGGTATCATTCATTCCTAGGGGAGCAAAGATTTTTTTTGAAAGAAAATCACCGAAGCTCATTCCTGAAACAACCTGCACTAGATAGCCGAGAACATCGGTATTCAAACCATACGTGAAATGTTCACCGGGATTGTGAAAAAGAGGAAGCTTTCCCAATCGTTTGATGTTTTCTGCAAGTGTTATGTTATCGATTCCAATTCCACCAACTACGCCATTTTTTGCATAGATGGCATTTGCATTTGGGGAAC
>CANJEF010000202.1 GCA_947472965.1 Sphingobacteriales bacterium | reverse complement strand
ACTTTCAAGGAAGAGTTTGTTACTGCTGGCGGGGTAAAGTTGGAAAGTATTAACCAGGCTACAATGGAAAGTAATAAAATAAAGGGCTTGTATTTTGCTGGAGAGGTATTGAACGTTGATGGAATAACAGGTGGCTATAATTTTCAACATGCATGGTCTAGCGGTTGGACTGTTGCCATGAATATTTCAGCTGTTATGCAGCAACAGTGATGCTAATCTCTAGCAATTTAATCGTAGCTGATTTTTCGTTCACACTAAATTTTTCTTATCTTAACGTTGCGTTTTGTAGGACTTTGCTTCACATGTTTTTTAGGTTTTTTTTTATTGTTACACTCAGAAATTACAGCTATGCAACAAAATACTAGGCGAAATTTCATCCGGTTATTTTCAGGTGCCATGACAGGCTTGCCATTTCTTCATGCAGTAAATCCTGCATTTGCGATGAACGCTTCCCAAAGAAATTTTCAGGAAGGTTCATTCGAACAAGATGAAGATTTTTGGGGCTGGATTAGAGAAGCATACACCGTTAGCCCAAATATTATTAATTTAAACAATGGAGGTGTTGCCCCTCAGCCGAAGGTGGTACAAGATGCACATATCCGATTTTATCAATATTGCAACGAAGCTCCATCATACTACATGTGGCAAATACTGGATCAAGGTCGTGAGCCTTTGCGTGAAAAGTTGGCTGGGATTTGCGGTTGTGATCCTGAAGAAATTGCTATCAATAGAAATGCTACTGAAGGGTTGAATACAGTTATTTTTGGATTGAACCTCAAGGCAGGTGATGAGGTTGTACTTACAAAACAGGATTATCCTAATATGATAAATGCCTGGAAGCAGCGTGAGAAACGTGATGGAATTAAATTGGTTTGGATTGATCTTCCATTGCCCATGGAACGTGAAGAGGATATCGTAAAGCTTTATTCAGGTGCGTTTACCCCGCGCACCAAGGTTGTTATGGTTACACATTTGATCAATTGGACTGGACAAATTATGCCCGTTAGGAAGATTGCAGATGAGGCACATAAGATGGGTATTGAAGTAATTGCTGATGGCGCACATACCCTCGCTCATTTTGATTTTAAAATACCAGATTTGGGATGCGATTATTTTGCTTCTTCTCTACACAAATGGATGAGTGCACCTTTTGGCAGCGGTTTACTCTATGTCAAAAAGGAAAAAATAAAAAATGTTTGGGCATTGCTTTCAAACAATGAACCTGATGGACCAGATATACGAAAATTTGAATCACTTGGAACACGGTCATTTGCTTCTGAGATGTCGATTGGTGCCGCTGCCGATTTTCATGAAATGATTGGTGCCCCTAGAAAGGAAGCCCGGTTAAGGTTGTTGAAGGACTATTGGGTGAATCAAGTGAAAGGTTTGAATGGAGTTTCTTTTTTACAATCGAATAATCCCCGAATGTCTTGTGCCATTGCGAATATCGCCATTGAAGGAAAGAAGCCAGAGGAGGTTTCAGGTGAGTTATTCAATAAGCATAAAATACATTGTGTAGCCATTAACTGGGAAAATGTTCATGGGGTGCGAATCACACCCAATGTCTATACATCCTTAAAGGAGCTGGACAAATTGGTGGCTGGAATCAAAAAAATGATCCCAAAATAAGACTAGACCTGTTCTCCCTTATTTTTTTGGCCTAAACGCCCTTAAAATCACTGTTTTTTTGGGCCGTAAATAAAATTTTCCGCTACCTTTGCCGTCCCCAAATCAGCCTGACAAAACAGGTTGAAATTTAAACAAAAGGAGGAATTAAATAGTGGAAGAAAACAACACACTAGTAAATCCGTCAACAGTCTCCGCACACGATGATTTCGATTGGAGCATTGACAAGCGTAATGTTGCCCGTTATAACAACGAGGAGCAACTAAAGTACGATGCAGTCTACGAGGGTACTTTCAAACAGATCACTGATGGTGAAATGGTTCAAGGTATTGTAGTAGGACTCACAAAAACAGATGTGGTAATCAACATCGGTTTCAAAAGTGATGGACTTATTTCATTGAATGAATTTAGGGACTTGCATGGTTTGAAGACAGGCGACGTAGTGGAAGTAATGGTAGTAGAGAAGGAAGACAGGGAAGGCCATCTTCATCTCAGTCGCAAACAAGCCCGTGTATCACGTGCTTGGGAGCGTATCGTTGAAATGCATAAGTCTGGTGAAGTTGTTACTGGTTTGGTTACCAGTAAGACAAAAGGTGGACTTATCGTTGACATCATGGGTATGGAAACATTCTTACCTGGATCTCAGATCGATGTAAAACCTGTTACTGATTACGATCAATTTGTTGGAAAAACAATGGAATTTAAGGTGGTTAAAATTAATGAGACCATCAAAAATGCAGTTGTTTCTCACAAAGCACTTATTGAAAGCGATATTGAAGCGCAACGTGCTGAAATTATGGGCAAGCTTGAAAAAGGCCAGGTACTTGAAGGAACAATCAAGAACATCACTGATTTTGGAGCATTCCTTGATCTTGGTGGAGTAGATGGATTGCTTTATATCACTGACATCAGTTGGGGACGTATCAACCATCCTTCTGAAGTATTGAAGCTTGATCAAAAACTCAACGTTGTTGTGTTAGATTTTGATGACGAGAAGCGTAGAATCAGTCTTGGTCTTAAGCAACTTACACCTCATCCTTGGGATACACTTTCTGCTGATATTCAGGAAAGTGCAACTGTTAAAGGAAAGGTTGTAAATATTGAAGACTACGGTGCGTTTCTTGAAATTACCCCTGGCGTTGAAGGTCTAGTTCACGTGAGTGAAATCACATGGGCGAATACACCGGTTAATGCAAAGGAATTCTTCAAGTTGGGCGATGAGTACGAAGCAAAAGTAGTTACCCTGGATAAAGACAGCAGAAAAATGAGCTTGTCTATCAAGCAACTTAGTTCTGATCCATGGAGTATTATTGAAGATAAATTCCCTGTAGGCAGTCGCCATAAAGGCTTGGTTAAAAACATTACTCCATACGGAGTATTTGTTGAACTTGAACCTGGTATTGGCGGCATGATTCACATCAGCGACCTTAGCTGGTTGAAGAGATTTAACCACCCTACAGAGTTTGTTAAGTCTGGTAGCTCTATTGATGTAATGATTCTTAACATCGACAAGGAAAACAGAAAACTTCAGCTTGGTCACAAGCAGCTTGAAGAAGATCCTTGGAATTCACTTCAGGAAACTTTCGCAATTGGATCTATCCATGAAGGTACTGTTGTGAAGAAAGATGAAAAAGGTGCTGTTGTTCAGCTTCCTTATGGTTTGGAAGGCTATGCTCCTGCACGTCATCTTTCTAAGGAAGATGGAAAAACAATTGCGGCTGATGAGACCAATAAATTCATGGTGATTGAATTCGATCGCAATGAAAAAAGAATTGTTCTTAGCCACGCTCGCATATGGGAGCAGGTAGTTGCAGAAGAGAAAGATGCTGTTGTTAAGGAAAAGAAAGCAGAAGCTGCCAAAACCAAAAAGGCTGTAAAGGATATTCAAGGTAAGGTTGAAAAAACCACGCTTGGCGATCTTGGTGTTCTTGCAGAACTTAAAAAGAAGATGGAAGACGGCGAAGAAGGTTAATCAATCTTTTTCCCAATAAAAATAAAGGGTCCTGTAATTTATTACAGGACCCTTTGTCATTTTGCAATATGAATCAGGTGGTGGTGGGCTAGTGCTGAAAGCGTATTTAATTTTAAGTCCGCTGCATTCCAGCGAGGCTCATTGTACTGATCTGGATGTGGAACAATGATGCATTTCATTCTCGCTGCTTTGGCTGAAATCATGCCATTAAAAGAGTCTTCAAGGCATATGCAATCTGTAGGGTTACTTCCTAGTGCCTCTGCGCAATTTAAAAAGACTTGTGGATGAGGTTTTCCGTAGGGAAGAAATTCTGCCGATTTTTTAATGGTGAAAAAATCATTCAACCCCGTTTTTCTTGTCACCGTTTCAATAAGTGAAATCGGGGATGAACTCGCAAGTCCAATTTTGTAACCTTCTTTTTT
>CANJEF010000201.1 GCA_947472965.1 Sphingobacteriales bacterium | reverse complement strand
TTGAAGAACTTGAAAAGAACAAAAGCCCTTCAGAAAAGATAAAAGTCAGCTACATTAAAAAAGGCGATTGGTTAGTAGGCGTGCTGGGTTGGATACTGCCAATCATATTAATGCTTGGCGTATGGTTCTTTATCTTAAGCCGAACAAGGGGGTCTGATAGTACAGGAGGAAGTTCAATTTTTAATTTTGGCAGGTCAAATGCAACATTGATAGAAAAGGAAAAAAGTCAGATAACATTTGACGATGTGGCAGGATTGGAAGAAGCCGAAATGGAAGTAAGGGAAATTGTTGAGTTTCTTAAGAATCCTGAAACCTTTACAAGGTTGGGGGCAAAAATACCAAAAGGGGTTATTCTTGTTGGTGCACCAGGAACAGGAAAAACACTTCTAGCAAAAGCGGTAGCCGGTGAAGCCCAGGTTCCTTTTTTTACCATTTCGGGATCAGAATTCGTTGAAATGTTCGTTGGAGTTGGAGCATCCAGGGTAAGGGACTTATTCAACAAAGCAAAAGCCAAAGCACCCTGTATTGTGTTTATCGATGAAATTGATGCAATAGGCAGATCCAGAGGCAAAGGCACTTTTCTGAGTGGGGCTAATGATGAGAGAGAAAGCACATTGAATCAATTGCTGACCGAAATGGATGGCTTTGGAACAAATAGTGGTGTAATTGTATTAGCGGCTACAAACCGTGCAGATATGTTAGATCCTGCACTATTGAGGCCTGGTAGGTTCGACAGACATATCTACCTTGAATTACCCAACCTAAAAGAAAGAGAAGAAATTTTTAGAGTGCACCTCAAACCATTGGTACTAGACGATACAATTGACATACATTTTCTTGCATCACAAACACCCGGATTTTCCGGTGCAGATATTGCGAATATCTGCAATGAAGCAGCATTGATAGCAGCAAGAAATAAAAAAAGCAAGATTGACAAAAATGATTTCATGGATGCGATTGATAGGGTTATAGCTGGGATAGAGAAAAAAAGTAAGATTATTACCCCAGATGAAAAGAAAATAATTGCCTACCATGAGGCAGGACATGCTGTTACCAGTTGGCTTCTCAAGAAAATTGATCCTTTGATCAAAGTTTCTATTATACCAAGGGGCAAATCACTAGGCGCTGCCTGGTATCTTCCTGAGGAGAAGCAACTGAGAAGCAAATCAAGTTTCAAAGAACACCTCATCGCAACACTAGGAGGAAGGGCTGCCGAAGAAATTATTTTTGGAGATACATCCTCGGGTGCACTGGATGACCTGGAGAAGGCAACTAAAGAAGCCTATATGATGGTTGCTGTATTTGGGTTTAATGAAAAAATTGGTAATGTGAGCTTCTATGATTCTACCGGACAAAGAGATGTTGGCATTCAAAAACCCTATGGTGAGCAAACTGAAAATATGATTGACGAGGAGGTTAGATTGCTTATAGGGGAAGCATATGCAGAAAGTAAAAAAATATTGATAGAGAAAAAGATTTATTTACAAAATGTAGCAGAGACCCTTATAAAAAAAGAAATCATATATAGCAATGAACTTGAAATGATAATGGGAAAAAGAAACATAGATACACAAAATATATCACAAGAGAAAATTAAAACAATAGCCAATCAATAGCAAGAATATGGATATTCCATTTCAACATAGTTATAAAATAGATAATTCATTCAAAGAAAAAGTAGCCTATTTCTGTATGGAATTTGGGATACATCAAGCATTAAAAACCTATGCAGGGGGTCTTGGATTTCTTGCAGGATCTCATATGAGAAGTGCCTTTGAACTAGGACAACCTATCGTTGGAATAGGCATACTATGGAAATATGGATACTATGATCAGGTAAGAAAACAAGATCAAACAATGGATGTTCTTTTTCAAGAAAAAGTATATGGTTTTCTTATTGAAACAAATATAAAATTTTCAATAGCTGTATCTGGTCATGATATTTCCGTTACGGCGCTTTATCTTCCGCCAGAAGTTTTTAATACAGCTCCTATATTTTTCTTGAGCACTGATCTACCTGAAAACGACTACCTCTCAAAAACAATATCACATAAGTTGTATGATGCAAATCCAGAAACAAAGATTGCAGCAGCAATTTTACTTGGAGAAGGTGGTGCAAAATTATTGGAAAAAATAGGGTGGGAGCCCGATGTTTACCACCTGAATGAATCACATGCCCTGCCGTTGATTTTTTACTTGTATAAAAAAATTGAGTCTATTGAAAAATTGAAAACAAAGCTTGTATTCACCAACCACACACCTGAAGAGGCAGGCAATCAAAAAACCAGGATTAGATTATTGGAAAAAATGGGGTTTTTTGCTGGGGTATCAACTGAAAAAATTAGAAAAATGATTGGTGAGGAGAATGAAGAAATAGACCATACACTCACTGCCCTTATGTTGTCAGGGAAAGCAAATGCTGTTTCAAAAGTACACCTCGATACGCTTTGCAAAACATGGAAGTCAAATCAACGAATTTGTGAAATAATCCATATAACCAATGCCCAAAATTTTCAATATTGGCACGATAGAGATCTATATAATTCGCTCAACAAGGGTGCTGACGAAGAACTGAGAAGTATCAAAAAACAACACAAAAAGAATCTATTTGATGTGGTCGCCGATCAATGCGGTGAAATATACAATGAAAATATATTCACACTTGTTTTTGCTAAACGCTTTGCAGGGTATAAAAGAGCAGATATTTTTTTTCATGATATAGATCGAGTTCACAAGTTGGTGACCAATAAAAAATATCCTATACAAATTATCTGGGCAGGGAAACCATATCCAATGGATTATATTGGCATTGGATTATTTGACAAGATTGTAGAAGTCAGCAAAACATATAGAAATTGTGCAGCATTAATTGGCTACGAACTCAATCTATCAAAATTACTCAAAAAAGGTTCTGATGCATGGCTGAATATGCCAAGAATGGGACATGAGGCATCAGGGACTAGCGGTATGGCAGCTGCCATGAATGGATCAATAAATATTGGCCTGCCGGATGGCTGGTTTCCCGAATTTGCAAAAGATGGCATCAATTCCTTTGTCATTAATCCGTGTGATTCCAGTATGCCTGATGAACAACAAGACGACTTAGATGCAGCTAGCTTATACGATCGGCTTGAAAATGAAATTATTCCAATGTACTACGACAACCCAAACCAATGGATTAATATTCTAAAAAAGGGGTTGGTTGAAATAACCCCACAATACAACAGCAATAGATTGGCAATGGAATATTATGAAAAACTATATAGCACTGTTGGAAATTAAATCTACTGTACTGAAAAAGAGGCAGTTCCACTTGTCCAGCTTCCTGTTTTGTTTGTGCCTTGAATAATAATCTTAAAGTCACCTTTTGTATCAGACGCAGAAAAAGAAATGGGTGAAACTATATTACTTGATTTTTTAAAATCAACCGCCCTGAATAATAAGTTTCGGAAATCAGGCAGTCCAGATTTTTGAAGGGCCTTGTGTTTAAAAAATATAGGTTCCGGAAGTCCTTGTGCGCCTTTAAACGGATATATCACTTCAGCAGGTGTTAACGTGAAGCCGGCTAGGTCATTCGTGTATGACTTATAATTTAAGATCCCATTAAAGTGTATATCTCCCAGATAATACATTCGGCTCATTACATCAATTGATTTCAATTTAAGTGGATCAAAATCAAGCAACTCATTTACATTTTGAACAGGAATTCCATCCAGCATCACCATAGCAGATTCCGTAAAATAACGCTTGTATGGATCGTTAAGAACCTCTACCAACATATTTGAATCATTCGATAGCTTTCTTAACCTCACTTCTGGAACAAATTCAAAAAGTATTTCCTTCATATCAGGAAACCGCACATAATTATCCAATATATATCGTGCATCAGGCTTTCCATAAAAATCAGTTGTATCAAATCTTATCCCAACATGCTTACCAATGTTACTTAAACCATATTGTCGCATAACATTCACATTCAAGAGCCGTTCCTCTATGCTATTTCTCATTGTTTCCTTCAAAACCAGACAAGGAAAAGAAATGGGTT